>JAOPUQ010000075.1 GCA_025963425.1 Modestobacter sp.
TGAACCTGGTGGAGACCCGGACGTTTCCCGACGGCGTGCTCCTGACCAGGTACGAGACCAGGCGGTGAATACCCGACCTCGGATCGGCGCGGGCTCGGGCCACCCAAGGATCTCGTGGCCGTTAGGGAATCCCCTGCAGGACACCGGCCGGCTAGTTCCCCGGCGGCCGCTGTTGCGTCGGTAGCCGTTCCCATCTGGCGGCAGAATGTCGTACCCGACGGCTACCGTCCGCGTCGCAGCACTTCCATGCTGTGATCGCATCAATCTCGCGCGGTCAACCGCAACGTCGGAGGACCGATGACCGAGAGCCCGACCGTTCAGCGCCCGCTTGATCACCACGGTGGACCTCGTCTCCGTGGCCTCGGAGCACCTCCGGAGCCGCGGGCGGACAAGGGGCGCTTCCGCTGGCTGATCGACGGACTGGAGCCGCTGAAGCTCCCCGACGCCACCTGACCGCTCTCGCCGCCACCATGGTGGACGAGAGTGGAGGGAGTGGTTGGTCGGGACAGCGACCCCGGCCGACAACCCGGCGCTGCCGGCCGGCTACACCTATCTCGCCCAGTTCGTCGACCACGACATCACCTTCGACCCCACCAGCCGGCTGGACCGGGTGGACGACGCCGAGGCCGTACGCAACTTCCGTACCCCGCGGTTCGACCTGGACAGCATCTACGGCGGCGGGCCGAAGGCGAGTCCGTACCTCTACAACAACAACGACCAGGCGCTGCTGCTGATCGACCGAGCGCCCGCTGGCCCTCGCCTGGCCGGGTCGGACCTCCCTCGCAACAGCCAGGAACGGGCGCTCATCGGGGACCCGCGCAACGACGTCCACGTCATCATCAGCCAGCTACACCTGGCCTTCTTGGCCTTCCACAACGCCGTCGTCATCCACGTCCGGAGCAACCCGGCACTGCGTTGGGGGAACGAGTCGGAGTTCCAGACCGCCTGCCGACTGGTCCGCTGGCACTACCAGTGGATCGTCCTGCACGACCTGCTCCCCCGGATCGTCGGGCCGCAGACCGTCGAGGCGGTCCTGACCCGCAAGGGCAAGCGCTACGACGCGAAGCTCAAGCTGTACAACCTGCGCTTCAAGGACCCCTACATCCCAATCGAGTTTTCCGCCGCCGCCTACCGCTTCGGGCACTCCCTGGTGCGGGACTCCTACCTCCTCAACAGCAGCAACCCCAGCCCGCTGCCCCTGTTCTCCGCCGACGCGGGCGGTGCCGACCTCCGGGGCTTCCGACAACTGCCAGAGCAACTTCGGATCGAGTGGGAGCGCTTCTTCCCCGGCCTGGACGGAGCGCCTGTCCCGCCCGGGACACCGGCCTCGGGCAACCTCCAGCCGTCGATGCGACTCGACACCCGACTCGCGCCGTCCCTGACCCATCCGCCCATCGACGTCGACGAGCAGCGGCGATCGATCGCCCTGCTCAACCTCTTCCGCGGCCAGGCGCTCGGACTGCCCAGCGGCCAGGACTTCGCCACCGCCGTCGGTCGCAGGATCGGCGCGTCGGTGCACGTGCTCACACCAGACGAGCTCGGACAGCCTGGCCCGCTGCCGCTCTGGTTCTACCTCCTACGGGAAGCCGAGGTCCTGGGCGGCTGAGCGCGGCTGGGACCGGTGGGCGCACGCGTCGTCGCGGAGGTGCTCATCGGGCTGGCGATGGACGATCCATCCAGCCTGCTTCAGGACGACACCGGGTGGACGCCGGCCCTGCCGTCGGCCACGGCAGGTCAGTTCACCATCGCCGACCTCCTGCGCTTCGCCGGAGCCGGCCCCGCCTGACCGGTGCTCGGCCAGGCGGCCGTCTGGCCGAGCACCCCGGACAAACTCGGGAGGGCGTCCCGACGAGGGATCCCCCGGCGGGACGTTCCCCTGCGAGTGAGCTTCCGGCCCCCCAGGGGACCACCCACTGACGGACGTCCGCCGTCCACACGCCCCCGCGCTTCCCACAACCCGCCCGATCCGGCTGCCGCTGATCGGGGGAAGGGTCGGCCGCAGGCCGATCCCGAAGGGACGCGAAGCGCCCTTCCGGCGACCGAGGCAGCCGGCAGGCTGATCGGGGTGGGACGCGCGTCGCCGATACCACGAATGCGCCGACGTGCGAGCCGGATTCCGTTCCGCAGCCACGTGTCAAGACAGCCGACCGCGCGCCGCGCCGTCACCGGGGAGCCTGCCGCCAGTCCCCATCCAGTCCCCGAAAAGTTCAACAAGACCCATCCGCCTCCGAACGTCACCAACCATGAACGCGCAGCTCAGATGCCATATTCATGAAGAGTCACAGCTCAATCACGCGGGGAGAGTTCGCGATGTACTACGACATCTGATCGGACCTCGGCGCTGACCTGCGGTTTCCATGGCTAGGCGTCGCTGGTCCGCACCGAGTCCGCACGAGCCGCCAAGACCGCACCTACGGCGGCTCGTGCGGACTCATCGCTGTCGGGCCACAAATGGCCGTAGGTGTCCAAGGTCGTCTTCGCCGAGCCATGCCGGAGTCGGTGCTGGACGACGACCTTGACGTCGAGGCCGCTGCCGATGAGCAGCGAGGCCAGGTAGCGCCCGAGGTCATGGAACCGGAAGCCCTCTGGCAGCCGGGCGATCTTCGGCCGAGCCGCGCGCACGGCGCGCTCGATGGCCCACGTCGACGTCTGCCGTCCAGCGCCGTCCGTGACGACGTAGTCCCCCCTCCATCGGGCTACTGCCGCGGACAACTCCAGCGCGAGTTCGGATGGGATGGGCAGCGAAGTCCGACTGTTGTCGGACTTCAACGGTTCCCCGGCCGCGCTACCGCACCACGCCGGGCGAGTCCTTGCCGCAGCGAGCACCGCGCATAGACGGCGATTTCCACTTGCGGCCAGTGGCAGGCGAAGTCACAGGTCCATCCCGCACGCACCTGTTTCGGTGCGCGACGCATCACCCGGATCGGGTGATGCGTCGCGCAGAAGCCGCTGTCTCACTGGTGGCGGACCAACCGGCTCCAGGCACACACGTGAAGGCAAAGCACGCACGTGACGAGGAGAGATACCGATGACGTCGGCGACAGAAGCCACCCAGTCAGCTCAGCCGCAGCGGCCGGGCAGGACGGATGGGGTGGCCAGCGAGTTCACCGTCTTCACCAAGATCAAGCCGGGCCACGCGGATGCGATGCGCCAGGACCTCGCCGGTGTCGCGGCGGACTTGTCCGGTGGCGGCTC
>JAOPUQ010000035.1 GCA_025963425.1 Modestobacter sp.
CGGGGTCGACGCCGGGGATGGTGCGGGCGAAGATCTCGCGGATCTCCGCCCGGTTCTTGTGGATCGCCGGGACCAGGATGTGCGACGGCTTGTCCTCCCCGAGCTGCACGATCAGCTCGGCCAGGTCGGTCTCGAAGACGTCGAGGCCCGCGGCCTCCAGCGCCTCGTTCAGGCCGATCTCCTGGGTGGCCATCGACTTGACCTTGACCACCTCGGTCGCGCCGGTGGCCTGGACCAGCCGGGTGACGATCTCGTTGGCCTCGGTGGCGTCGCGCGCCCAGTGCACGGTGCCGCCGCGGGCGGTGACCTGCCGCTCGAGCTCCTCCAGGTGGTCGTCGAGCCGCGCC
This sequence comes from Modestobacter sp., assembly GCA_025963425.1. Classification (GTDB taxonomy): domain Bacteria; phylum Actinomycetota; class Actinomycetes; order Mycobacteriales; family Geodermatophilaceae; genus Modestobacter. Next base: position 348 of record JAOPUQ010000035.1, read on the forward strand.
ATGGTCGCGGCCTTGAGCGCCCGGCCGGCCTCGCGCAGCTGCGCCCAGTCCGGTAGCTCGGCGACGACGCGCGCCCGCTTGCCGCGGATGGTGCTGGTCGCGTGCCCGAGGTTGGCCCGCTGCTGGCCGTTGCGCAGCGCGGTGCGGGCGGCGTCGGGGAACGATTCGTCACCCCGCAGGTGCCCCACGCCGCGGGGGGCGGTGGGGAGGCCGGGCATGCCGAGGTGGACGGCGGTCATGCCGGCACCGCCGGGGCCGTCTCCTGGTGCGGGGTCATGGCTTCCTCCGTCGAGGCGAGGATCTCGGCCAGGTGCACCGTCCGGGTGCCCGCTCGCAGCCGGGAGAGACCGCCGCCGATGTGCATCAGACAGGAGGCGTCCCCGGCGGTGCACACCTCGGCGTGCGTGGACAGCACGTTGGCCATCTTGTCGGTGAGCATCGCGGTGGAGGTGTCGGCGTTCTTCACCGCGAACGTGCCGCCGAAGCCGCAGCACTGCTCGGCGCCGGGCAGCTCGGCCAGCTCCAGTCCGCGCACGGCCCGCAGCAGCCGCAGCGGCCGGTCACCGACCCGGAGCAGCCGCAGCGAGTGGCAGGTCGGGTGGTAGGTGACCCGGTGCGGGTAGTAGGCGCCGACGTCGGTCACCCCCAGCACGTCGACGAGGAACTGGGACAGCTCGTAGGTGCGCCCGGCCAGCTCGGCGGCGTCGTCGGCCAGCCGGTGCTCACCGGCCCGGCGGGCGACGTCGGCCTGCTGGTGGTGGATGGAGGCCACGCACGAGCCCGACGGCGCCACGATGGCCTCCGCGCCGGCGAAGGCGCGCACGTGGTTGGCCACGATCGGCACCGCCTCGCGCCGGTAGCCGGTGTTGACGTGCATCTGCCCGCAGCAGGCCTGCCCGGGTGGGACGACGACCTCGTGCCCCAGCCGTTGCAGCAGCACCGCGGTGGCCCGGGCCACCTGGGGGGTCAGGGTGTCCACGAGGCAGGTGGCGAAGAGGGCGACCTTCATCCCGCCATCCTGCCTCCCGGTGGGGTCCGGGTCACATGCTGGCGATCTGCACCAGGTTGCCGCAGGTGTCGTCCAGGACCGCGGTGGTGACCGGCCCCATGCTCAACGGCTCCTGGGTGAACGTGACCCCCAGTGCCTTGAGCCGCGCGGTCTCGGCGTGCACGTCGGGGACGGCGAAGGAGGTGAACGGGATGCCGTCGGCGACCAGGGCCTCCTTGAACGGCTTGGCGGCCGGGTGCTCGTCGGGCTCGAGGACCAGCTCGACGCCGTCCGGGTCCTCGGGGGAGACCACGGTCAGCCAGCGGTGCTCGCCCATCGGGATCTCGGTCTTCGGCGCGAAGCCCAGCACCTCGGTGTAGAAGCGCAGCGCCTTGTCCTGGTCGTCGACGTAGATGCTCGCGAGGTTGATCCTCATGGTGGGTCCTCTCTCGGTGGTCCCGGGCGCGGTGGCCAGCGTCCGGTGATGACCTGCAGGGGTGAGGTGTCCAGGGAGTGGAACTTGTAGCGGCCCTCGCGCCGGGTGGTGACCAGGCCGGCGTCCTCCAGGACGGCGAGGTGCTGGGAGACGGCCTGGCGGCTCGAGCCCAGCCCGTGCTTCGTGACCAGCCGGGTGCACAGCTCGAACAGCGTCTGGCCGTCCCGGTCCTGCAGCTCGTCGAGCAGGGCACGCCGGGTCGGGTCGGCGAGGGCCTTGAACACGTCGCCCACGGAACGGGACAATAGGCAAGTGGAGACTTGCCTGACAAGAGGAGACCCCATGGGGAGCACCGTGCGCGCGATCGTCGTCACCGCCGACCTGGACAGGCTGGTGGCCTTCTACGCCGGCGTGTTCGGTGCCGAGGAGGTGGAGCGCGTGCCCGCGGAGGGCCAGTCCTTCTACGTCGGACTCCGGATCGGCAACTCCGACCTCGGGCTGGTCGCCGACGCCTCCGTCCAGACCGGGAGCCCGCAGCGCATGCTGCTGAGCATCGCCGTCCCCGAGGTCGATGCCCTGCTCGAGCGGGTCACCGCCCTCGGCGGGCGGGTGGACGGTCTGCCCAACGACATGCCCTGGGGGCAGCGGGTCGCCCACGTGCACGACCCGGACGGCACCACGGTCAACCTCACGCAGGACCTGCCCGCCCGGTAGCGGGGCGACGGCGGTGAGCGCCGTCACCTCCCCTGATCGATGCCCAGCTGGCAAAGTTGCCCCATGGCAGCCTCACCGACGCGGCAACCCGTCCCCGCGAGCGTCACCGCCCTGCACGTCAAGCCCGGCACCGAGTGGGCCGCGGTCCTCGGCCGCGCCGCCGAGCTCGCCCCGGAGGCGTTCGGCGCCGACCGTCTGCACAACCTGATCGACGGTTCGTGGCGCCCCAACGGCGACCCCGAGTCGATGGTCAGCCCGGTCGACGGCAGCAAGCTGATCGGTCTGCCCCGGCTTTCGGCGGGGGAGGCGCAGCACGCCGTCCTCGCGGCGGCCGCCGCCCACCGCGGGTGGGCGCAGACCCCGCTCGCCGAGCGGAAGGCCCGGGTGAGCGCGGCGGTCGAGGCGATGGCCGCGGCCCGTGACGACCTGGCGCTGCTGCTGGCCTGGGAGATCGGCAAGCCGTGGGCGCTGGCCTGCGCCGACGTCGACCGGGCGCTGGACGGGGTGCGCTGGTACCTCGAGGAGATCGACGGGATGCTCGGCGACCGGACGCCGCTGGACGGCCCGGTCAGCAACATCGCCAGCTGGAACTACCCGATGTCGGTGCTGGTCCACTCCGAGCTGGTGCAGCTGCTGGCCGGCAACGCCGTGCTCGCCAAGACGCCGTCCCAGGGCGGGGCGGCCTGCCTCACGCTCGCGCACGCGCTGATGGCCCGGGAGGGCCTGCCGGTCACCCTGCTCTCCGGTGGCGGCGCGGAGCTGTCGTCGGTGCTGGTCCGCTCGCCGGAGATCGGCGCGCTGGCCTTCGTCGGCGGCCGGTCCAACGGCGGCAAGGTCGCGGCCAACCTGCTCGACACCGGCAAACGGCACATGCTCGAGCAGGAGGGGCTCAACGCCTGGGGCATCTGGGAGTTCTCCGACTGGGACGGGCTGGCCGCGCACCTGAAGAAGGGCTTCGAGTACGGCAAGCAGCGCTGCACGGCCTACCCCCGCTACGTGGTGCAGCGGGAGCTGGTCGACCAGTTCCTGGCCACCTACCTGCCGGTGGTCCAGTCGCTGCGCTTCGGCCACCCGCTGGCCGTCGAGGCCGACGACGACGACCTGCCCACGCTGCACTTCGGGCCGGTGATCAGCGCCGCGAAGGCCGACGAGCTGCACCGCCGGGTGGACGACGCCCTGCACCGCGGCGCCGTCCCGCTGTACCGCGGCTCGGTCGGCGACGGCCGGTACATCACCGGCCAGGACACCTCGGCCTACGTCGCGCCGGTCGCCCTGCTGTCCCCGGGCGGGGCCAGCGCGCTGATGCACAGTGAGCCGTTCGGCCCGATCGACACCATCGTGGTGGTCGACTCCGAGGCCGAACTGCTGGCCCAGATGAATGCGTCCAACGGAGCACTGGTGGCGAGCATCGCCTGCGACGACGAGGACAAGGCCCGGCACCTGGCCCGGGAGGTGCAGGCGTTCAAGGTCGGCATCAACAAGCCGCGCTCGCGCGGGGACCGGGCCGAGCCGTTCGGCGGCCGCGGCGCCTCGTGGCTGGGCTGCTTCGTCGGCGGCGAGCTGCTGGTCCAGGCGGTCACTCAGGGCCCGGAGAACGAGCTGCTCTACGGCAACTTCCCGGAGCACTCGCGGTACCCCGCGGCGATCTGAGGGCGGGGCGGACGGTCGCCGGCCGTAGGGTCGGCGGCATGTCAGCCCCCGCCCCACGCACCGGTCGCCAGCGGCTGGTCGGCCTGCTCGTGCTGGGCATCGCCGTCGTCCTGCTGCTGTCCTCGGTCACCTGGTTCGGCAGCGACCGGGCCGGGGTCGGCATCGGCCAGCTGGTGCTGGGACTGGTGCTCGCCGGCGTCGGCGGCTTCCTGTACCGGCGGGCGCGGTCGCGCTGAGGCCCGGCGGTTTCACGTGGAGCGTGACGGGAACCACAGGGCGATGGAGATCAACAAGGACGACCTGCTCCAGCTGCTGCGCACCGAGGGTGACAACGACACCGCCGAGAAGGCCGCGTCCCTGCCCGACCGGATAGACACCGACCGGGATGCCGACGCCCTGGCCGCGATCGGACTGGACCGGACGCAGTTGATGGCCAAGCTCGCCGCCGGCGGCTTCGGTCGGACGCTCAGCCCCTGAGCCGTCGCGGCGGACGCACGAGGCCGGCCCCGCGGGGGACCGGCCTCTCGGCGTGCACAGCGGTCAGCCGGCGTACGGCCGCTCCCGGGCCAGCTCCTCCTTCGCGACCCCGCGGATGTGCACCGCGTCGGGGCCGTCGACGATGCGCAGCGTGCGGGCGTGGGCGTAGAAGTTGGCCAACGGCGTGTCGTCGCTGACCCCGGCCCCACCGTGCAACTGGATGGCCCGGTCGATGACGGCGAGGGCCACCTCGGGAGCGGCGACCTTGATGGCGGAGATCTCCGTCCGGGCGCCCTTGGCGCCGAACTTGTCGATCAGGTCGGCGGTCTTGAGAACCAGCAGGCGGGCCTGGTCGATCTCGATGCGGGACCGGGCGATCGACTCGCGCACCGTGCCCTGCTCGTCCAGCGTGCGGCCGAACGCCGTCCGGGACTTGGCCCGACCCACCATGAGCGCGAGGGCCCGTTCGGCCATGCCGATGGCGCGCATCGCGTGGTGGATGCGGCCGGGGCCGAGCCGCGCCTGGGCGATCATGAACCCCTCGCCCTCGCCGGCCAGCATGTTGCTGGCCGGGACCCGGACGTCGGTGAACCGCAGCTCGGAGTGCCCGTGCTGGTCCTGGTAACCGAACACCGGCAGGTGCCGGACGATCTCCAGCCCCGGGGTGTCGCGGGGCACCAGGATCATCGACTGCTGGCGGTGCGCCGGGCCGTCGGGGTCGGTCTTGCCCATCACGATGAAGATCTGGCAGCGCTCGTCGGCCACCCCGGTGATCCACCACTTGCGGCCGTTGATCACGTAGTCGTCGCCGTCGCGGACGATCGACGTCGAGATGTTGCGGGCGTCGGAGGAGGCGACGTCCGGTTCGGTCATCGCGAACGCCGAGCGGATCTCACCGGCGAGCAGCGGCTGGAGCCAGCGCTGCTTCTGCTCGTCGGTGCCGAAGAGCATCAGCGTCTCCATGTTGCCGGTGTCGGGCGCCGCGCAGTTGATCGCCTCCGGGGCGATGTGCGGTGACCAGCCGGTGATCTCGGCGACGGAGGCGTACTCGAGGTTGGTCAACCCGGCGAGCTCGTGGTGGAAGAGGTTCCACAGGCCCCGGCTCCTGGCCTCGGCCTTCAGCTCCTCGAGCACCGGCGGAGTGCCGTGGTCGTCATGGCCGCGCGCGGCGCGCCACTTCTCGTAAACGGGCTCGGCGGGGAACACCTGCTCGCGCATGAAGTCCCACATCCGGCCGGTGACATCTTCGGCGCGGGCGGAGAGGGCGAAGTCCATGCCTCGGACCGTAGCGTCGACTGCGACGTACGTCGCATCCGGCCCCGGACGCGCGACCACCCGGACGCCGTGCGGCGGCGTCCGGGCGGTCGGGTCGTGCGGCCCGGGGCCGGCAGGCCCCGGGACCGCGGGTCAGCGGCGGAGCGAGGTGTCCCGCCCCCCTGCGCCGGCGACGGTCCGCACCGGGCCGAGGGCGATGACCAGGCCGGCCAGCGCCGTCACCAGATGCAGGATGTTGTCCGCCCAGTTCAGGTTGAGGAAGTCCCATTCCTTGCCGACGGCGACGAGGCCGTAGACGAACGCCGCGCCGTAGCCGACGGCGAGCAGCCAGCCGTAGGTGCGGGCACCACTGAGTGTCCGGGAGAGCGCGAGGCCGGCCACGCCGATGACGATGTGCACGACGTTGTGCATCGGGTTGATCATGAACCCGAGCAGGCTGTTGCCGCTCATGCCGAAGAAGTTGTTGAAGCCGGTGATGAAGAAGCCGACCACGCCGATCAGCGTGTAGACCGCGCCGATGGCCAGGCCGGCCATCTGCGGCCACGTCATCGCCCCGCGGGCGGTGGAACGGTCGGTAGCGGACATGGGGACCTCCCTGGACGACCCCTGCGCCTGGTTGGGCGAGACCTTCAAGCGTAGCGAGCAGGCGGTCGGGCGGAAGAGGTCGTTGCGCGCCGGGTCGTGGCCGGCGCGCGGCCCCGATCAGCCGGGGCGGGGCGTCGCCTTCGGCCGGCGGACGACGAACGGCCCGATCGCCAGCAGGTCGACCGGGGCGGAGCCGAAGCACTCCAGGGCGTCCCGCGGATCGTCGACCATCGGCCGCCCGGCGGTGTTCAGGCTGGTGTTGACCACGATCGGCAGCCCGGTGCGCCGTTCGAAGCACTCCAGCATGCGGGCGACCAGCGGCTCGTCGGCTCGGTCGACGGTCTGGATGCGCGCCGTCCCGTCGACGTGGGTGACGGTGGGGATCCGCTCGCGCCACTCCGGGGCGACGTCGTGCACGAAGAGCATGTACGGCGAGGGGATGGGGCCGCGGCTGAAGATCTGCGGCGCCCGCTCGAGCAGCACCATCGGCGCCACCGGGCGGAACTGCTCCCGGCCCTTGACGTCGTTCATCCGCTCCAGGTTGGCCTCGTAGCCCGGGTGGGCCAGCAGGGAGCGGTGGCCCAGGGCGCGGGGGCCGTACTCGCTGCGGCCCTGGAACCAGGCGACGATCCCGTTGGACGCCAGCATCTCGGCGACCGCGTCCGCGACGTCGCGGGGGCGTTCGTAGTCGATGGAGGCGGTGACCAGCATCGCCTCGATCTCCTCGTCCGACCAGCCGCGCCCGAGGTCGGCGCCGGGCATCGGCCGGGTGACGTCACCCAGCGCGCGGGCCACGTGCAGCGCCCCGCCCAGGGCCGTCCCGGCGTCCCCGGCGGCGGGCTGCACCCAGACCTCCTCGAACGGGCCCTCGGCCGCGATCCGGGTGTTGGCCACGCAATTCAGCGCCGTCCCGCCGGCCAGGGTGAGCACCCGGTCGCCGGTACGGGCGTGCAGCCAGCGCACCAGGTCCAGCAGGACCTCCTCCAGCCGCTGCTGAACGCTGGCGGCGAGGTCGGCGTGGTCCTGGGTCCACTCGTCACCGGTGCCCAGCCGCGGCGCGAACTCGGAGAAGTCGATCTTCTCGGTGCGGAAACCGCCGTCCCCGGTGGCCCGGACCGCCTGGGCGAGGTCGCCGACGAACCGCGGCTTGCCGAAAGAGGCCATCGCCATGACCTTGAACTCGTCGGAGCTGCGCAGAAAGCCGAGGTGGTCGGTGAGGTCCTCGTAGAGCAGGCCGAGCGAGTGCGGCAGCGCCTGCCCGGCCAGCACCTCCAGCTGCCCGTCGACGTAGCGGCCGGCCAGGTGGCTGTGCGCCTCGCCGCGGCCGTCGAGCACCAGGACCGAGTTGCTCGGCTCGGGCGCCGCGAGCCCGGCGGAGGCGGCGTGCGCCACGTGGTGCTTGACGTAGCGGACCCTGTCCTCGGCCAGGCCCGGCAGAGCGTGCGCGAGGAAGGACGGCGCCTTCTCCGCGTACATCCTGCGCATGACGTCGCCGTCGTCGAACAGCCCGGACTGCTCCGGGGTGCCCATCAGCGCCGGGTCGAAGGAGTAGGCAACGGCGTCCAGCTCGTCGGGGCTGATGCCGGCCTCGGCCAGGCACCAGGCGGCCGACAGCTCGGGCAGCTCCCAGGCGCTCCACGGCAGTGGGCGCTTGCCGTGCTTGCGCCGGCTGAACCGCTCCTCCTCCGCGGCCGCCACGACCTGGCCGTCGACGACCAGGGCCGCGGCCGGGTCGTGGTAAATGGCGTTGACGCCCAGGACCTTCACGCGTCGCACTCCCCTCACCCGGGCGAGGCCGCCCGGTCAGGCTCGATGATCTCGGCTGCCGCGGAACGGCGCAGGCCGAACGGCCGGCCGGTCAGGCGTGGGCGCGCTCGCGGAGCAGGTCGTTCTCGGTCACCGCGGCCAGCGCGAGCGTCTTGTAACCGACGGTCTCGAACAGGACGACGACGCGGTCGTCCTCGTTGCGCATGACGACCCCGGGGCCCCACTCGGCGTGCTCGACGGCGCTGTCGACCGGGAACGGCTGGTCCTCGGTCACGGTCGGCCGGCGTTCCTGCGCCGTGCCGGCCGAGCAGGTGTCGCAGTTGCCGCAGGGCTCGTCGAGCTCCTCCCCGAAGTAGCCCAGCAGGTACTGGCGGCGGCAGCCGGTGGTGTCGGCGTACCCGCGCATCATCTCCACCCGGCTCTCGTCCACCCGCTGGTGGTGCTCGGCCAGCTCGCGGGCCGCCGCGGCGGCCTCGCCGGGCGGTGGTGCGTCGGGGGCGGGGAGCGCGGTGCCCTGGTCGTCGAGCACCACGGCGCCGGCCTGCTCCAGCAGGTTCAGATCGCGGGTGAGCGGCGTCGCCGCCCGGCCGGTCTCCTCGCGCAGGTCGTGCACGCCCACGCCGTCCAGCCCGGACTCCACGCCGCCGGTGACCAGGCCGGCGACCTGCTGCAGCTCCACCTCCGCGGGCGCTCCGGCGGCGAAGAAGCGACGCAGGCCCAGGTCCTCCTGCCGGTAGACGAGGACGGCGGTGGCCGGCTCGCCGTCGCGGCCGGCGCGGCCGATCTCCTGGTAGTAGCTGTCGATGGAGTCGGCGGGCTCGGCATGCACCACGAAGCGCACGTTCGGGTTGTCGATGCCCATGCCGAAGGCGGTGGTGGCCACCACGACGTCCAGCTCACCGGCCATGAACGCCTGCTGGACCTCCTCGCGGTCACTCTTCTTCAGCCCTGCGTGGTAGGCCGCGGCCCGCAGGCCCCGGTCGGTGAGCCCCTCGGCGAGGTCCTCGGTGCCCTTGCGGGTGGCGCTGTAGACGATGCCGGTGCCCTGCTCGGTCATCGCGGTGGTCCGGTCCAGCACGGCGGTGCGCTTGGCGGTCGCGTCGGCGTGGTGCTCGACCTCCAGCCGGATCTCCGGCCGGTCGAAGCCGGCGACGACGACCGCCGGGTCGCGCATCTCCAGCCGCTCGACGATCTCGGCGCGCACCGGCGGCGCGGCGGTGGCGGTCAGCGCCAGCACCGGTGGGTGGCCCAGCTGCTCGACGACGCCGCCGAGCCGCAGGTAGTCGGGGCGGAAGTCGTGGCCCCACGCGGAGACGCAGTGTGCTTCGTCCACGACGAACAGCGCGGGGCCGGCCTGGCGGAAGGCCGCGACCACCTCCGGCTTGGCCAGCTGCTCGGGGGCGAGGAAGCAGAAGCGGACCGTTCCGTCACCCAGTCCGTCCAGCACGGCCTGGTGCT
>JAOPUQ010000056.1 GCA_025963425.1 Modestobacter sp.
CGCGTGTCGACGGCTTCCCAGACGTAGGGCACGCCGCCGGGGAAGCCGAACGGGCGGCCCTCCTCCTTGCAGATGGCGGCGTAGGCGCCGATGACCGGGGGCAGGTTCATGACGACCCCGGTGTTGGCGCCGACGATGAGCTGCGGTCGGAAGATGGTGACGTCGAAGCCCTCCGTGGCGGACTTCCCCGTGATGTAGTCCTCCTGCAGCCAGTAGAAGTTCGCATGGTCGTCTCGGGGGTAGCGCTCCCGGGCGGGGGTGCGCATCGGGTGCAGGTGGATGCCGTAGGCCTTCGTGCCCTGCAGCAGGGTCACGTGCTTGAGGTCGGCGACCGCACTGAGGGGCTCGATGAGGTTTCGCAGCATGGCCAGGTTGGTGTCCATCTGGTCCTGCTCGGTCCACCCGGCGACGAGCCCGGGCTTCTCGTAGACGGCGGTGTAGACGACGTGGGTGACGTCAGCGAGGTCCGTGACAGCCTCCCGGGTCGCGGCCTCGTCCCGCAGGTCGATGGAGCGGTGCTCGAAGGTCCGGTCGCTGAACACCTCCGGCCTGCGTCGTGACAGGGCGATGACCTTCCAGTCGTCATCGAGGAAGGTGTCGACGCATGCGGCACCGACGAGCCCGCTGGCGCCGGCGATGAGAACGGTGTTGGTCATGACTCTCTCCTGGAGGTGGGCATGGCGGTCATGGCGAAGGTGAGCTGCCCTCACCGCCCTCGGGTGGGGATCGGTGCGTGATGTCTGGGTGGCTGCGCCGGGCCCGGGTGTCCGCGGCCCAGCGCAGCCGATGCGGTGCGGTCAGGCGTTGTTCAGGGTCCGGGTGCGCAGCTCGCGCCGCAGGAGCTTGCCGGTGACCGTCTTGGGGATCTCGTCGAGGAACTCGATCTGCCGCGGGTACTTGTAGGCGGCCATGCGTTCCTTGGTGAAGGCGATGAGCTCACCTTCGGTGACGCTCTTGCCGGGGCGGAGGCTGACGAAGGCCTTCACCGTTTCCCCCCGGTACTCGTCGGGGACCCCGACGACGGCGGCCTCGCGGACGGCTTCGTGCTCGTAGAGCACGTCCTCGACCTCGCGGGGCCACACCTTGTAGCCGCCGGCGTTGATCTGGTCCTTCTTGCGGTCGACGATGTAGAACCAGCCCCGGTCGTCCATGTAGCCGACGTCGCCGGTGTGCAGGGAGCCGCCCGGGAGGGCTGTGGCGGTCTCCTCGGGCTTGTTCCAGTAGCCGGCGACGACCTGGGGACCGGTGGTCACCAGTTCGCCGACCTCGCCGGCGAGCAGCTCCTCGCCGTCGTCCCCGACGATCGTGACTGTCGTGTTGTAGACGGGCACCCCGACCGACAGGGCGCCGGATGCCTCGTCGACGGGTGCCTCGGCGCCGAAGGGCACAGCGTGTGACGGCGAGGTGGTCTCGGTCAGCCCGTAGATGTTGTGGATGTAATGCCCGAACGCCGACTGGAACGCCTTGACCGTGCTCGGGGGGATGGGCGCCCCGCCGGAGTAGATCTTGGTGAGGCTGGTCAGGGCCTCCTTGTCGGCGTCGGGCGCGTTCATCAGGGCGATGAACACGGTGATCGACCCGACGGTGAAGGTCGCCCTCTCGGCCCGGGCGGTCTCGATGGTCAGCGCCGGGTCGAGCCGGTACATCAGGACGAGCGGTGCTCCGGTCCGCAGCGAGATCGCGATGTGGCCGACCAGCCCGGTGATGTGGAACAGCGGCGCGATCCCGAGCACCACGTCGTCAGGGCCGATCCCGATCCAGTCCCGGTAGGTCTGGGCATTGAAGACCACGTTGCGGTGCGTGGTCATCGCCCCCTTGGGCGGGCCGGTCGTCCCCGACGTGTACGTCAAGAAGGCGACGTCGTCGGGTCCCAGCGTCACCGCCGGGGCTGCCCGGCCGGCGTACCGGGCGAGCAGGTCGGCCAGGTCGAGGGTGTCCGGGCAGTCGATGCGCTCGATACCGGAGAAGACGCGTGGGTCGTTGCGCGTCTGGTGCTCCAGCTCCGACGTGGTGATGACGGTCTGCACCTCCGTGCCCCCGACGACGTGCGAGGCCACGTCCCGGTGAAGGCTCTGCAGGCAGACCAGCACCCGGGCGCCGGAGTCCTTGAGCAGCTGCTCCAGCTCGCGCTCGCGGTTCATGGGGTTGATGGAGACCGCGATCCCGCCGGCCTTCCACGTGCCCAGCTGGGCGATCACGAACTGCGGCACGTTCTGCAGGTACAGCGCGACCCGGTCACCGGTGGCGAAGCCTGTGTCGGCCAGACCGGCGGCGAAGGCATCCGTCAGCTCGTCGAGCTCGCGGTAGGTGATGCGCCCGTCGAAGTAGCGGATGGCGTCGCCGTCGGGGTTGCGCTGCACGGTGGCCTGGAACATGTCCAGTGCGTTGTCGTACTCGACGTCGATCTCGGCGGGCTGGCCAGGCGCGTATTGCGCCAGCCACGGCTTGTCGTCGCGGGTGCTCATCGTTGGGTTCAGCGGATCACGATCGGGTTGACCGGCGCGCCGGTGCCGTTGACGACCTTGAGCGGCGCGGCGGCGTAGAGGAAGGACCACCGGCCGTCCGCGGCGCAAGCATCGGCCAGGTCGTCGAGCCAGGCGATCTCGGTCAGTGCCACGCCGAGGTTGCGCATCAGCGCGCAGTGCAGCGGAAGGGCGACACCTGACTGGGGGTCGTACGTGACCTCGTTGGCGATCGTGTCGGTGACCAGGTTCGGGACCTCCCGGTCCTGGAACCACTCGACCAGCTCGCGGGAGTAGGTCAGGCCGGGCTCGACGAAGCCGTCGTAGAAGGCCGCCGGGTCGTTGAGCTGGTACCAGTACTTCATCCAGCCGGTCCGGATGAGGAGCACGTCGTGCGGGAGGATGTCCACGCCCTGGGCGGCCGCGGCGGCCTCGAGGTCGGTGTGGTCGAAGGTCTCGCCCTTGTCCAGGTAGTCCTTGCCGCGGTGGCGGGCCATGTCGATGAGCACGCCGCGGCCGACGATGCCCTTCTCGGCGATCGGCAGGACCGAGGCCTTCTGCATCGCGTCGACGGTGGTGCGCGCGTCGTAGCCGTTCCAGAGCTTGCCGTCGTACCAGACGTGGCCCAGCGCGTCGTACTGGGTGGAGCCCTGCAGGAAGATCTTCGCGGTGTCATCGGCGTAGTGCAGGCCGCCGGGGAACTGCGGGGCGCCATCGCCGTCCCAGGTGGACTCGTCGAGCTCGTTCTGCCGCTTGATGCCCTCGCGACCGGGCCACAGCGGGTCGCCGGGGGCCTCCGTGCGGCCCATCTGGATCTGCAGGGTGAAGACCTCGCCGGTCTTGATGTGCTGGACACCGCGCAGCACCTCGGCGGCGTCGAGGTAGTTCAGGGCGCCGACCTCGTCATCAGCACCCCACTTTCCCCAGTTCGACGGGGTGTCCTCGCCGAGGAGGTCACGCATTGCGGGGGCTTCGGACATCGTTGTCGTCTCCTTCGTCGGGCCTACGCGGCCCAGTCAATCGAGCGCTCGCACGGTTGCGTTTAGACATGATGCAGATCACTCTGTAGAGGGTCAAGAGGCGGTTCGGGGAGATTTCACGACCGCCTTGCCCATGGACACGCGCAGGACTGTTTAGGTTCAACGAACACTTTGGGGGGCGGCGATGGGGCCGAGCGAGGACCGACGATCAACGGAGTCGATGCTCGGCGCTCAGGTGCGAGCGGCCCGGGCGGCCAGAGGGGTCACCCTGCGCGGTCTCGCCAAGACCCTGGACCTCAGCCCGGCCACCCTGAGCCAGATCGAGAACGGGCACACCAGCCTCAGCGTGAGCCGGTTGAGTCGGATCGCCGACGCCCTCGGCCTGAGCGTGCTGCAGATCCTGGACACGGTCGTCGAGCCGGCAGCCACTCCCGGGCAGGTGCCCCGCGCCGCGACCGAGATCGTCAAGGATGACGCCCCGTCGGCGCAGACCCACTGGCGCGAGTACGGACCACTCGGCTTCGATCCGGTTTTGCAGGCTGCTCTCGACGAGTTCCTGGAGATCGGATATCACGGGGCGACCGTGCGCGGCATCGCAGCCAGGTGCGGGCTGTCGGTCTCGGGGATCTACCACTACTACGTCAGCAAGCAGCAGATGCTCGTCCGCATCCTGGACCTCACGATGGCCGACCTGACACGGCGTTCGCATGCTGCCCGGGCGGAGGGCCGGAATCCTGTCGAGCGTTTCAGTCTCCTGATCGAGAACCTGGCGTTGTTCCACACGCACCGGCGGGAACTGGGGTTCGTCGGAGCAAGTGAGATGCGCGGCTTGGACGACGACAACCGCCACCAGATCGCCGACATGCGCACCGCTCAGCAGCGCTTGGTCGACGACGAGGTCGAGCAGGCCGTACAGGGCGGCCGTTTCCGGGCCGACCGGCCGCACGAGGCTGCCCGCGCCGTCGTCAGCATGTGCACCGCACTGCCGACCTGGTGGCACCGAGGGGGACCGTTCGGCCCCGAGCAGATTGCCGAGCAGTACGTCCGCTTCGCCTTGGACCTGATGCGTGCCGGCGCAGTCCCCGAGACCACCGAGGTTGGCAGGGCCTCCTGATCACGGCGTCCGCGCGGAGAGGGGAGCGAGACCTTCCTCGGAGCAGGGCCCGGACGCTCGTGCGGACCTCACCGCCCCGGGGGCAGGGCCGGAGCGCGGCGCAGCTCGGCCTTGGCGATGGAGCGCAGGTGCACCTCGTCCGGGCCGTCGAACAGTCGCATGGCGCGGTGCCAGGCGGACATGGCCGCCAGCGGGGTCACATCGGTGACGCCGGCCCCACCGTGCACCTGGATCGCGCGGTCGATGACACTGTTGGCCGCACGGGGGACGGCGACCTTGGCCATGGCGACCAGGTCTCGGGCCGCCTTGTTGCCCTGCGTGTCGATGACGTGACTGGCGCGGTGACACAGCAGCCGGGCCTGCTCGATCTCCACCCTGGACTCAGCGATCTGTTGCTGCACGACGCCCTGCTCGGCCAGCGGACCGCCGAAGGCCACCCGGTCCTTGACCCGCGCCACCATCAAGGCCAGAGCACGCTCGGCCGCGCCGAGGGCGCGCATGCAGTGATGGATCCGGCCAGGGCCCAGGCGGGCCTGGGCAGCGGCGAAGCCGCCGCCCTCCTCCCCGAGCACGTTCGTCACTGGCACCCGGACCCCGTCGAACCGGACCTCGGCATGGCCGTGCTGGTCGTGATGGCCCATCACGGGGTAGTCGCGGACGACGGTGACCCCCGGGGTGTCTCGGGGGACGAGGACCATCGTCTGCTGCCGGTGCGTCGGGGCGGTCGGGTCGGTCTTCCCCATCACGATGAGCAATGCGCACCGAGGGTCCATGGCGCCACTGGTCCACCACTTGCGCCCGGTGATGACGTACTCGTTGCCGTCGCGCTCCACCCGGGTGGCGATGTTGGTGGCGTCGCTGCTGGCGACGTCCGGCTCGGTCATGGCGAAGGCGGAGCGGATCTGCCCCGCGAGCAGCGGCTCGAGCCACTCCTGCTTCTGCTGCTCGCTACCCAACAGGTGCAGCAGTTCCATGTTGCCGGTGTCAGGGGCCTGGCAGTTGATCGCCTCGGGCGCGATGTCGAGGCTCCAGCCGGACAGCTCGGCGATCGGCGCGTACTCGAGTTGGGTCAGCCCCGACTCGGCCGGCAGGAACAGGTTCCACAGGCCCAACGCACGCGCCTGCTCCTTGAGGTCCTCGACCACGGGCGGGACGACGTGGTCGTCGGGACCGGCGCTCCGGCGGTGCGCCAGATAGGCGGACTCTGCCGGCAGGACATGCTCCCGCATGAACGCCGACATGCGGTCCTGCAGATCCTGGGCCCGGGCCGACGGGGCTGGAAGGTCGTACTCGATCACCAAAGCCTCCTGAACAAACCGAGCGATTGATCGGTTCAGACCGTAAGCGTCAGGCGTCTCCCCGTCAATGCGCGAGGCGGACGACGCCCAGGGCGAAGTCGACGTACTGGCGGGCGACCACCTCGGGGCCCGACGGGCCGCCCGGAGACCACCACTGCGGCAGGGCGGTGCACATGGTGACGACGGCGCGGGCCGCCTCCCGGGGCAGCGGTGTGGTCATCAATGCGCGACGACAGCCCTCGGCTATCTCCTCGTCGACCATGGACTGCACGACCTGCCGGGCGGCGGCGATCCGCGTGCGGTCCGGTTCCGCGACGCTGCGCATCTCGCTGGCGCCGATGAAGCCCAACTCACGCCGGTGGGTGTGGAAGAGGGCCAGGCACTCGACCAGCCGGGAATACCGCTCGACGGGCCCGTCACCCTCGGCGCGTGCCGCGCTCGCGCGCCTCAACAGGTCGGCCATCGCGAGGTCGAGCAGCGCCACCAGCAGGTGCTGCTTGGTGGGCCAGTGGTGGTAGATGCCTGGGACGGAGAGGTTGGCCCGCGCCGCGATGTCGCGGATGCTGGCTCCGTGGTACCCGAGCTCGACGAAGGCCTCCAGCGCGCCCGCGAGCGGTGGGGCCAGTCGCAGCGGCGGGTAGTCACGCCAGGTCAGGTCGGCGGTGGGGGTGGCCGGGTCGGCGGGGACCACGGCGGGCGCGCCCAGGCTGTCGGGGTCGGTGCCGAACAGGCGGGCCGCCGCGTCCAGCCGGCTCTCGCCGATCCCGGTGTGCCCGTTCTCGATCGCGCTCCACGTGGCGGCGCTGACGCCCAGCGCCTGGGCCGCTTCCCGCAAGGTGAGTCCCGCGGAACGCCGGGCTGCACGCAACCGCGGACCGAGCGGCTCGGCCGCCGCCACCGAGTGGTCGGGCCTGCGCTGGTCTCGCTCCACCGTCCCGCCCTCTCCCGATCGCGACACCGGCTGCTTGACAGCCGTTGACGACCGGAGCAAGGTACCAGTTCAAGTGTTCAGGCGACCGATCACTCGCTCGGTTCAGTGGGGATGGCAGCTGTGAGAACGGATCCGCCCGGGGTGTCGGTGCCCGCGCTCGAGGCATTCCTGGGCGAGACCGTCCCCGGCCTGGTGCACGGCCCGTTGCGGGTCGACCTGCTGTCGGGGGGCAGGTCGAACCTGACGTACCTGCTCACGGATGGTCATCACCGCTGGGTACTGCGCCGACCGCCGCTGGGTCACGTGCTGGCGACCGCGCATGACATGGGCCGCGAGTACCGGGTGCTGCGCGCTCTGCACCCCACCGACGTGCCTGTGCCCAGGCCGCAGGTCAGTGCCGGGCCCGAGGTCCTCGGGGCCCCCTTCTACGTCATGGACTTCAGCGACGGGGTCGTCCTGCGGGACCGCCCGCAGCTGCAGGGCTTCAGCGGAGCCACGGCGACCGCGCTGGCCGAGACGCTCGTCGATGTTCTGGCCCGGCTGCACCGGGTCGACCCCGCGGCGGTGGGGCTGAGCGACCTGGGCCGGCCGCAGGGGTACCTGGAACGCCAGCTGCGCACGTGGGACCGGCAGTTGGCCGCATCGCACAGCCGAGACCTGCCTGACCTCGCCCGCCTGAGCGAGCGACTGGGACAGCGGCTGCCTGCTGGGCGGGCGACAGCGATCGTGCACGGGGACTACCGCCTGGACAACGTCGTCGTCGACCCGGCGACCGGCCGCATCGTCGCGGTGCTCGACTGGGAGATGGCCACGCTGGGCGACCCGTTGACCGACCTCGGCAGCACGGTCGTCTGGTGGGAAGGGATGCGGGGCCTGGACAGCCCTGTCGCCGCCGTCCCCGGCGACGTCGCCGGCTTCCCCGACAGCGACATGCTCGTGAACGCCTACAGCCAGCGGACCGGCCGAGACCTGTCGGAACTGCCCTGGTACCTGGGTTTCGCCTTCTACAAGATCGCTGCGATCTTCGAGGGCATCCACTACCGGTCACAGCAGGGACTCACCGTGGGCGAGGGCTTCGACCGGCTGGGCGCGATGGTGCCCGCGCTGGTCGAACGTGGACATGCTGCGCTCCGCGAATGGCCCTGACCGGTCGCACGCCGGACGTCTGACAACTCGCGGGCGACGCGACACGATGTGACCACGGTGGTTCACCCCTGGCCGCCTCCGCGGCCGGCCAGTGCGGGCCCTGCCTCAACGGCCTGCCCCGGATCACCGCCGCGCTGGACCTGCTCGCCCGCCCCGGCGGGCCGCCGCACACCCGGGCCCCGCTGCTGGATGACGTCGCCCGGTGGTCCGGGCTCGTCGTCGGCCGCGGCGCCTGCGCCCATCCCGACGGCACCGTCCGTCTGGTGGCCAGCGCGCTGCGGGTGTTCGGCGGCGAGCTGGCGGCGCACGCCGCCGGCTGGTGCACCGGTGCCCCCGGGGCGCCGGCCTTCCTACCCGTTCCCCGCATGGGGGCCGCGGCATGAGCGAGCGCCTGCGGGTGGACCCGATCGCCTGCTCCGGGCACGGCGTGTGCGCCGAGCTGCTGCCCGAGCGGATCGCCCTGGACGAGTGGGGCTACCCGCTGCTGGCGGCCGGCGACCTCCCCGCCGAGCTGCACCGCGACGCCCGACGGGCGGTCGCCGCCTGCCCGGCCCGCGCGCTGCGACTGGCACCGGCGCCCGCCGGACCGGTCCTGCGCGGGCTCCAGCCAGTTCCTCGCCGGCACACAGGGAACACGCAGGATCGGCGCGGACAGTCGATCCCATGACGACGACCGCCTCTTCCGCCACCAGCTCCCGGGCCCTGCTGACCCGGCCGGACGGCAGCGCCCTGCGGGTGCTCGTCGTCGACGACGAGCCCTCGATCTGCGAGCTGCTGTCCATGGCACTGCGCTACGAGGGCTGGGACGTGCGCACCGCGCAGGACGGGACCGACGCCGTCCGCGTCGCCCGCGAGTTCCGCCCGGACGCCGTCGTCCTCGATGTCATGCTGCCGGACATGGACGGGCTGGCGGTGCTGCGCCGGCTGCGCGCCGACGCCCCGCTCGTGCCGGTCGTCTTCCTGACCGCCAAGGACGCGCTGGAGGACCGCATCGCCGGGCTCACCGCCGGCGGCGACGACTACGTGACCAAGCCCTTCAGCCTGGAGGAGGTCGCCGCGCGGCTGCGCGGGCTGCTGCGCCGCACCAGCCGGGTCGTGGCCGACGACGGGCTGCTGGTGGTCGGCGACCTGACCCTGGACGAGGAGAGCCACGAGGTCACCCGGGCCGGGGACGACATCCGGCTGACCGCCACCGAGTTCGAGCTGCTCCGCTACCTGATGCGCAACCCCAAGCGGGTGCTGTCCAAGGCCCAGATCCTCGACCGGGTGTGGCAGTACGACTTCGGTGGCCAGGGCAACATCGTCGAGCTCTACATCTCCTACCTGCGCCGCAAGATCGACGCCGGCCGCACCCCGATGATCCACACGCTCCGTGGCGCCGGGTACGTGATCAAGCCCGCCGCATGACCGCTCCCCCGCTCCCCCGGTGAGCCGCGCCCGCCCGTCCTCGCTGCGCACCAGGCTGCTGGTGGCCTTCGTCGTGCCGCTGGTGGCCGTCCTGGCGCTGGTCGGGTTCGTCTCCACCACGGCGCTGCGCTCGGAGCTGGTCCAGCAGGTCGACGAGCGGCTGCAGAACGCCGGCTACCGGGCCACCGAGGCCGCCGAGGGCTACGGCGACGGCGACGGCGACGGCCCGCAGGCCTCGCCGCCCCCACCGCCTCCGGCCGGTGCCGACTCCGCCGGGGTCCCGGACTTCCTCAACGCCCGCGGGCAGGGCGAGGGCACCCTGACCGCGCGGGTGGTCGACGGCGTGTGCACCGACGCCGGCGTGGTGGGCGAGCGGTTCCAGACCGTGGAGCTGACCGCCGGCCAGCGGGCGCTGATCACCGACGTGCCCGCCGACGCGCAGCCGCACACCGTCCCCCTCGGCGGGAAGCTCGGCGACTACCGCGTGCTCGCCAGCACCACCCCGGGCGGCGAGGTCATCGTCGCCGGTCTGCCGTTGCGCAACACCTCCGATGCCATCCGCAACCTGGTGACCGTCGAGCTGGTCGTCGGCCTGCTCGGCCTGCTGGCCGCGGCGCTGGCCGCCGTCCTGGTCATCCGGCGCACGCTCCGGCCGCTGGACCGGGTGGCCACCACCGCGACCCGGGTGTCCGAGCTGCCGCTGTCCAGCGGGGAGGTGCAGCTCGCCGAGCGCGTGCCACCGGAGGACACCGACCCGCGCACCGAGGTCGGCCAGGTCGGGACGGCGCTGAACCGGCTGCTCGACCACGTCGAGGGGTCGCTCGCCGCCCGGCAGACCTCCGAGATGCAGGTCCGCCAGTTCGTCGCCGACGCCAGCCACGAGCTGCGCACGCCGCTGGCCTCGATCCGCGGCTACGCCGAGCTGGTCCGCCGCCAGGGCGGCGACGAGGTGCCCGGCAACGTCGGTCACGCGCTGCGCCGGGTGGAGTCCGAGGCGCTGCGGATGTCGGACCTGGTCGAGGAGCTGCTGCTGCTGGCCCGGCTGGACGCCGGCCGGGAGCTGACCTGCGAGGAGGTCGACCTCACCGCGCTCGTCGTCGACGCGGTCAGCGACGCCCATGCCGCCGGCCCCGGGCACCGCTGGCAGGTCGACCTGCCCGGCACCACCGTGCTGGTGCCCGGCGACCAGGCCCGGCTGCACCAGGTGCTGGCCAACCTGCTGGCCAACGCCCGCGCGCACACCCCCGAGGGGACGACGGCGACCACCCGGCTCCGGGCCGAGGACGGCTCGGCGGTGCTCCAGGTCGTCGACGACGGCCCCGGCGTCCCCCCGGCGATCCTGGGCCACGTCTTCGAGCGCTTCGCCCGCGGCGACTCCTCCCGGTCCCGCCAGGCGGGCAGCACCGGGCTGGGGCTGGCGATCGTGCATGCCGTGGTCACCGCGCACGGCGGCACGGTCGCGGTCTCCAGCGAGCCGGGCCGCACCGTGTTCACCGTCCGCCTGCCGCACGCCACGGTGGCCCAGCACGGCCCCGAGGACGTCGAGGGCGACTGAACCACACCCCGGGCCGGTCAGGCGGGGACGCGGTCGGCCGCCACCTGCTCGTAGACCTGGGCGTGCACGGCCCGGACGGCCTCCCGCTGCTCGGCCCGCCAGGCGGCGTCGACGCGGGCCGGCGCCGGGCGGGTGAGCGCGGCCACCACCGCCGAGCTCAGCGAGGTCGGGTCCAGGCCGGTGGCGGCGTCGCTTCCGTAGACGACGACGTCGGACCACTGCCCGGCGTGGTGGCCGCCGCTGGGGACCACGACGCGGGTGCCGGCGTCCCGGCACAGCTCGATCCAGCTGGAGTGGCTGCCGGCCAGGTCGGGCAGCACGGAGACGTGCAGCTCCTGCAGGTGGCGCACCCACTCGGCCGGCGAGATCGGCGCGCTGCGGTGCAGCTCGACGTCCCCGGCGTCGGCGAGGGCCAGCAGCTCGGGAAAGCCGGCCGCCAGGTCGACCCCGGGATGGACGTCGACGCGCAGCCGGCCGCCGCCGGACACCGCACCGGACAGCGCCCCGCGAACCAGGCCGGCATGCTCGGGTGCCTGCGGTCCCAGGCTCCCGAGGTGCACCCCGACGAGCCGGGTCTCCCGGCCGATCCCCGGCGTGGGGGCGGCCAGCGACGGGTGTGCCACCACGATCGCGGTGCGGCCGAACCGGTCGGCGATCTCGTCCGCGGCACCCGGGGTGAGGGTCAGGACCACCTCCGCGGTGGCCAGCAGCGCCCGCAGGTGGGCGCGGTGCCGGGAGCGCGAGCCGTCCCGGCCGGCCCGCAGCTGGTGCACGGTCACCACCAGCGGCACCCCGCAGCGCCGCACCGCAGCCGTCCAGGCGTCGAGCTCGCGGGCGGACATGTCCTCGTAGCCGGCGTGCACGTGCAGCACGTCGACCCCGGCGGCGGAGGCGCGCAGGTGGTCGGGGTCCAGCCAGGGGCTCGGCGTCGTCGCCGGCCCGACCCGGACGGCGTCGGCGGGCAGGACGGCGTCCACGTACGGGCCGCCGAACGGGACGCTGGCCACCCGGAGGCCCGGTCGCCGGGGCCCGGCGGGCACTGCTGCGTTCACGCGTTCGGTCGCCTCCTGCGGTCGAGCACTGCGACAGCAGGGGCGGTGCTCCTCGACGGTGGTGCGGCGGGTTCAGGAAAGCCGGCCGCAGCACGGTCTACCCGCGGTGGCCGTCGGTGAACCGACGGGCACCGGTGAGCCGACCCGGACGAGGGAGTCCCCCGCCCGGTCCGCGCAGTTCCGCGGCAACCGGTCAGGACTGCGCGCGCAGCTCCGCGAGGATCGGCTTGGCCACCGCCAGCGCGTGGTTGGCCGCGGGCACCCCGGCGTAGACCGCGGTGTGCAGGCACACCTCGGCGATCTCCTCGTCGGTCA
>JAOPUQ010000072.1 GCA_025963425.1 Modestobacter sp.
ACCAGATCGACCTGGCGGCGGCCAACCAGCGGATCAACGAGGGGATCGCGCAGAAGGTCGACGCCATCGTGATCTTCCCGCTGGACGCCAACGCCGTCGGCCCCGGCGTCCAGGCCGCCAAGGACGCAGGGATCCCGGTCTTCATCTTCCAGGACATCTCCTCGATCAACGCCACCGGCAAGGTCGCCTTCCCCGACGAAGCGCGGGGCAAGACCGCCGGTGAGGCGCTGGCCGAGGCGGCCGGCGGCAGCGGCACGGCGACCGTGCTGTCCGGGCTGCCGACGGACAACATCGAGAACGCCGTCAAGGGCGGCGTCGCCGGCCTGCAGAGCGGCGGCATGACCCTGGTCGGGGACCCGAACAACCAGCGGAACCTGAAGGACGACGCGCCCGGTGCCCAGGCGATCGCGCAGGCGATCTTCCAGAACAACCCGGACCTGACCGCCCTGCTGGTCTACAACTCCGCCTCCGCCACCGGCGCGATCGCCGCGGCCCGCCAGGCCGGGCTGGACGGCAAGGTCCTGATCGGCACGATGGCCGGGGAGGACACCAACATCACCCAGCTGCAGGACGGCAGCCTGGCGGTCTCCTACGACCTGGACGGCCTGAAGTACGGCAGCGTGATGGCCGAGCTGGTCAGCGGCTCACTGACGGGCGAGACCCCCGACGGAACGGTCGTCGACGCACCTGAGGGAGCCGTCTTCACCCGGGACAACGCCGATGACTTCCAGCCGTGGACGGAGCGGGTCCACTACGTCGACATCCCGTCCACCTTCTGAGCCGGCTGGACCGACCAGGCGCTCCCGTGACTGAGGTACAGGTGTCCCCCTCGCCGGTGGCCGACTCCCCGGGCAGCTCGGCCCTGGTCGTCCGGGGACTGGTCAAGAGGTACGACGCGACCGTCGCTCTCGGCGGGGTGGACGTCGAGATCCGCCGCGGTGCGGTCACCGCCGTCGTCGGGGCGAACGGATCGGGCAAGACGACGCTGCTCAAGGTGATCTCCGGGCTGGTGCCGGCCACCGCGGGATCGGTGCACGGCCCCGATGGCAGGGCCGTGCACCACCTCGCGGACGCCCAGCGGAGCCGGATCGCCCTGGTGCCGCAGGAACCCACCGTCGCCGGTCATCTCACCGTGTGGCAGAACGTGGCCCTGGGCCGGCCGCGTGCCGCCCGGGGCCCGTTCCTCGATGACCGGCGCGCCCGCCGGCTGGCCGCCGAGGCCAGTGCCGGCCTGCTGCCACCGCACCTGCTGGAGCAACCGGCCGCCGCCCTGAACAAGTCCTCCCGTCAACTGGTGCAGCTCGCTGCCGCCGTCGCCCGGGAACCGGCGGTGATGCTGCTCGACGAGCCCACCGCCGTCCTGGACGAGGACGGCGTGCGGGCGCTGCACGCACTGGTCCGCAGGTTCGTCGCCGACGGCGGCACCGTCGTGCTGGTGTCGCACCGGCTGCGTGACGTCCTGGACCTCGCCGACTCCGTGGTCGTGTTGCGCAACGGGCTGGTCGGACACGCCGGCCCGGTCGAGCCGGGGACCGAGCGGCAGATCGTCGCGCTGCTCTCGGCGGAGGAGCGGCCGGGCCGGCGGCCGCACCGCCCCGACCCCACCCACGTCGCCCTGGAGGCCAGGGGGTTGCTCGGCTGGCGCGGACTGCAGGTCGATTCCCTGGTCGTCCACCGCGGGGAGATCGTCGGGATCGCCGGGCAGAGCGGCAGCGGACGTTCCCGGCTGGCCGCCGTCCTCGCCGGGGCGCACCCGGCCAGCGGGCAGATCCGGGTCGACGGCCACGAGGTCGCCACCGGCAGCATCGCCGCGGCCCAGGCCGCCGGCGTCGCCTACATCCCGGAGGACCGCCAGGCGACGGCGATCCTGGCCAATCAGTCGGTGGCGGCGAACCTGCTGGTGGGCCGGGCGGAGCCCCGGTTGCGCCGTGGGCCGTTCCGGCGACGGCGGGTCGAGCGCGCCGACGCCGAGGAGCTGATCGGTCGCTTCGAGGTGCGCCCGCCGGAGCCGGATCGGCCGGCCGGGTTGCTGTCGGGCGGCAACCAGCAGAAGTTGGTCGTCGGCCGGGCACTGTCCCGTTCCCGGGTGGTCGTCGTGGCCGATGAGCCCACCCAGGGCGTTGACGCCAGTGCGCGCGGCGCCATCCACGCCGCCCTCTTCGACGCCGCGGCCGATGGAGCCGGCATCGTCGCCGTCTGCAGCGAGTTCGAGGAGCTCTTCGAGATCTCCGACCGGATCGTCGTCCTCTGTGACGGGCGCGTCGTCCTGGACCGGCCGCGCGATCTGCTCACCCCCGGCGAGGTGCTCGCCGCCTCGCTCGGGTCCCCCGTCCCGGCCGGCGTCGAGCTCGCGGGCGCCGCACCCCCGGACGTCCCCCTGTCAGACGACCGCACCCCGAAGGGCCAGCCATGACCGTCACCGCCGTGCCGCCCGCGCCCACCGTCCCGGGCCGGACGCGCCGGGCGCTGCCGGGCGGCCAGCAGGCGGTCTTCCTGATCGTCATCGCGCTGATGCTGCTCGGCGCTCTGGTCTTCCTGCCGCAGCTGCGCAGTTCGAACTACCTGATGGTGCAGATGGCGACCTACTCCGCCGTGCTGATCATGGCGCTGGGTCAGACATTCGTCGTCGTCCAGGTGGGTTTCGACCTGTCCACCGGCGCCATGCAGGGGTTCGTCGGCGGGCTGGTCTTCCTCATGGTCGGCTGGGGCCTGGCCGACGGTCCGGTCATCCTGCTCGCGCTGCTCGCCGCCGGCGCCATCGGCTACGGCGTGCACGGCCTGCTGATCGCCAAGGCGAAGATGAACTTCTTCATCGTCACCCTGGCCAGCTTCACCATCCTGCCCAGCCTGCTCCGGGTGATCCTGGACGGGTCGAGCAAGCCGGTGTTCAGCCCGGCGCTGGACTGGTTGGCCAACGGGTCGACGATCGGCATCCGCAACCCGATCATCCTGGCGGCGGTCGTGTTCGCCGTCCTCTGGGTGGTGCTCAACCGGACGGTCTTCGGCCGGAACGTCTACGCCGTGGGCAGCAACCGGGAAGCAGCCCGGCTCGCCGGGGTGCGGGTGGACCGGGTGACGATGGCCTCCTACGCCATCTGCGCGGTGTGCGCGGGCATCGCCGGCCTCCTGCTGCTGGGCTCGCTCGGCGCGGCCGACCCCTCCGCCGGACTGGGCAACGAGTTCTTCGCGCTGACCGCCGTCCTCCTCGGCGGGACGCGGTTCTCCGGCGGTCAGGGTTCGCTGGCCGGCACCGTCCTGGGACTGCTCTTCCTCGTGGTGCTGTCGAACATCCTCCTGCTGGGCGGCATGCCGCAGTTCTGGATCGGCGCGGTGCAGGGCGTCGTGCTGTTGGCCGCCGTCGGGATCGACCGGGCACGCCGGGACGGTTGACCGTCCGGACAGGCCCAGGAGCATGATCACCAAATGCCGGACCAGACGCCGTTCGTGAGCCTCGGGCAGCTGCTCGCGCTGGGGCTGCTGCCCGGCCACGATGTGGTCGCCGGTGGCTCGGCGCTGCACCGCCCCCTACGGGCCGTCATCCCGGGCACGGCGCCACGCCGGATCGGGGACGTGCGGGCGGGCACCCTGGTCGTGTTCGAGGGCGGGCAGCTCGACGTCACCGACGTGACCGCCGACCTCGCCCTGCGGCTCGGTCACAGCGCCGGGATCGCCGGACTGGTGCTGGAGCGCCCGGCCGGGTCGGTGCCGCTGGCGACCCGGCGGCTCGCGGACAAGTTCGGCATCCCGCTGGTGCTCCTCGAGTCCGTCGACCCGGCCGCGGTGGTGGCTGCCCTGGACCCCTACGTCCGGGGACCGGAGGTCGTCGGGGCGAAGATGGTGAGCCAGACAGCGCTGCGACTGGGCAGCAGCCCGCAGACCCCGGACGCGCTGGTGTCGGCGCTGTGCCAGACCCTGAACAACCCGGTGGCGCTGATCGACAGCGAGGGGCGGCTGGTCGCCGGCGCGCCCCTCGCCCAGCAGGCCCTGGTCACCGGTGGGCTGGTCGGTCACCTGCAGCTACGCCAACCGGCCGCCTCCACCCAGGCGCAGGAGGACTGCGTCGTGATCCTGCAGCCACTCCTGCTCGCCCGCGGCGGACCCGCGAACCTGTGGCTGGTCGCCCGGCTCCCGCAGGGCGGCCCCTCGTTGGTCGACCCGGCCCGTCAGTCGCTGCGCATCGGGGCTTGGGCGTTCACGTCCTACCTGGCCACCCAGTCCCTGGCGGCCGAGCAGCAGAGTCGTCAGCGGGCACTCCTGCTCACCGACATCCTGGAGCACGCGGAGACGCCGCCGCGACGGACCGTGGAGCGGGCGACGGCAGCCGGCTGGCGATTGTCCGGCTGGCACACGGCCGTGCACCTGGCGGTCAACCAGCCGGCCGGCCGGGCCCGTCCGTCCGACCTCAAGCTCCGGCTCGAGGAGTCCCTGGCCCAGGAAGGGTTGTCCGTCGACCTGGTCGACCGCCCTGAGGGGTGGGTCCTCTGGACGACGTCGGACGTCGAACCGGAGCCGCAGGAGGGCATCCAGCTCACCCGGCAGGTGCACCTGGCGCTGCTGCGGGAGGAACGTGACCGGCTCCGACTACGACTGTGCGCCGGCATCGGGCGGCCCCGCCCGGGCACCGCCGGGCTCAAGCGTTCGCTGCACGAGGCGAAGCAGGCCGCGCTGCTCGCCCGCACGCAGGAGCGGGCCGGCGCGGTCGAGCACATCGACGCGATGAGCCTCAAGCGTCTCCTGCTGGGCTGGTACGCATCGGGCCCGCTGCGCGAGGTGGCCGCTGAGCTGCTCGCCCCGCTGCGGGACGTCGACCCCTCCGGTGAGCTCGTGCGCACGCTGGGCACCTACCTCGACCACGAGTCCTCCGCCACGACGACGGCCATCGTGCTCGGCGTCCACCGCAACACAGTGCTGCACCGGCTCGACCGCATCCGGGGGCTGCTGGCTGTCGACCTGTCCCGGCCCGACGAGCGCCTGGTGGCGCACCTGGCCACCCGGGTGGCCGGGGTCGAGGAGCCGCTGGAGTCCGACGGCGACTGAGCGGCCGGGCACTCCGCCTCGGTACTGCGGGGGGGACGAGCGGTCAGCCGTGGCTGTGCTGCCCCACCTCCGGCGCTGCGACTCCTCCGTCGTGATGACGGGCCAGCCCACCCCGCACGTGGGCGACCATCACGGCGCCGGCGTGGTCGGGGTCCCCGCTGCGCAGTGCCGCCAGCACCTCGGCGTGGTCGGTGACCAGGTCGATCCCGGCATCGGCGGACGCGTAGTAGTCGCCCCAGGCCTGCCGGGTCACGCTGCGGCCCCACAGGTCGTCGAAGAACTCCAGCAGGAAGGGGTTGCCCGCAGCTTCGACGACGGCGCGGTGCGCCAGCCGGTTGGCCTGGAAGGCGCCGCGGCCGGTGGGCTCCGCCGTGGCCGACAGCCGGTGCAGTTCGGACTCGATGTCGGCGACCGCACAGGCCGCACGGGCGGCGACCAGGCGGGCCGCGTGGCCCTCCACGGCCTCGCGCACCTCGTAGAGCTGCGCGATCTCCGGTTGGGACAGTTCCCGGACGACGTAGCCGCGCGTGCCGG
This sequence comes from Modestobacter sp., assembly GCA_025963425.1. GTDB lineage: Bacteria > Actinomycetota > Actinomycetes > Mycobacteriales > Geodermatophilaceae > Modestobacter. The sequence goes on from JAOPUQ010000072.1 coordinate 5,572, forward strand.
CGGGCCGCACGATCCCCTCCCGCTCCATGCGCTGCAGGGCGTCACGCAGCGGCGTGCGACTGATCCCCAGCCGTTCGGCGAGCACGTCCTGAACCAGGCGGTCGCCCGGCACCAGGTGCCCGGCCAGCAGTGCCTCGGTCAGCCGCTGGTGAGCCAGCTCCGCCAGCGAGCTGCCCCGGATCGGTTCCCACTCCATGAATCACCCTCTCTAGCAGTGTGACTGCGATCACGTCTAGGCCTTGGCGGCGGACCGTGCACCGTATACGGTCCCGCCACTGGCCGCGCGCAGCGCCCCAGCCCCGGTACGGCACTCCCGAGGAGACCCCGTGGCAGTCCAGTCCGTCGACGTATTCAGCCCCGTGTCCAGCGGCCATCCGCTGGACCCGCTCAGCCCCGAGGAGATGCGCCGGACGGCGGAGATCCTGCGCACCGACCGGTCCCTCGGGTCCCAGGTCCGATTCGTCTCCGTCACGCTGCGGGAGCCGACGAAGCAGGAGGTGCGCCAGCACGGCGACACCGGCGCTGCGTGCGAACGCGCCGCCTCCGTGGTGCTCTACGACCGCGGTGCCCAGCAGACCATCGAGACGGTCGTGTCGCTGACCGAGGGCGCCGTCACCGCCTGGCGCGTCGTGGACGGCGTCCAGCCGGGCGTGATGCTGGAGGAGTTCTTCAGCACCGAGGAGATCACGCGCGCCGACCCCCGCTGGCAGGAAGCCATGCGACGGCGCGGGATCACCGACTTCTCCCTGGCCATGATCGACCCCTGGGCGGCCGGCTACGACATCGAGGACCCGCTCGGGCGACGGCTGATCCGGCCGCTGACCTTCGTGCGTTCCGGCCCGGACGACAACGGCTACGCCCGCCCGGTCGAGGGACTGGTGGTGCTGGTCGACCTGGACCTCATGCAGGTCGTCGACGTGCGTGACCACGGCGTGGTGCCGCTGCCGGAGAAGGCGGGCAACTACATGCCGGAGCTGATGTTCGACGGGGACAACCGCCCGGCGCACACCGCCGTCCGCAGCGACCTGCGTCCGATCGACATCACCCAGCCCGAGGGTCCCAGCTTCACCGTCGACGGCTACGCGGTCAGCTGGCAGAAGTGGCGGCTGCGGGTCGGCTACACGCCCCGCGAGGGCCTGGTGCTGCACCAGATCGGCTACGAGGACCGGGGTCGGGTGCGTCCGGTGGTCTACCGCGCGTCCCTGTCGGAGATGTACATCCCCTACGCCGACCCGGCGCCGACCCACCGGATCAAGAACGTCTTCGACGAGGGCGAGTACGGGATCGGGTTGCTGCTGAACCCGCTCCAGCTGGGCTGCGACTGCCTCGGGGAGATCCACTACTTCGACGCCGTCGCCAACGACCAGGACGGCCAGCCCCTGACCATCCCCAACGCCATCTGCATGCACGAGGAGGACTACGGCGTCGGCTGGAAGCACACCGACTTCCGGACCGAGAAGATGGAGGTGCGCCGCTCCCGCCGGCTGGTCATCTCCTGCTTCGCCACCGTGGGCAACTACGAGTACGGGTTCTTCTGGTACCTCTACACCGACGGGACGATCCAGTTCGAGGTCAAGCTCACCGGCGTCATCTCCACCGGGGCGATCCCGGTGGGCGAGCAGCCCCGCTTCGGCACGCTCGTGGCCCCGGGGCTGTACGGGCCCCACCACCAGCACTTCTTCAACGTGCGCCTGGACATGCAGGTCGACGGGGACGGCAACTCGGTCTACGAGGTGGACGCCGCCGCCCTGCCGCCGGGGCCCGACAACCCCTACGGCAACGCCTGGATCGCCCAGCGCAAGCAGCTGACCCGGGAGAGCGAGGCCCAGCGGCTGTTCGACCCGTTCGTGGCCCGGACCTGGCACATCGCCAACCCCAGCTCGGTGAACGAACTGGGCCAGCCGGCCACCTACAAGCTGATGCCCGGGGACAACGTGCTGCCCCTGCAGCAGGAGGGCTCACAGGCCTGGACCCGGGCCCAGTTCGCCTACAAGCACCTGTGGGTGACCGCCTACGACCCGGCCGAGATGTTCGCCGCCGGGGACTACCCCAACCAGTCCCAGAACGCCGGTGGTCTGCCCGAGTTCGTCAAGGCCGACCGTTCGCTGGACGACCAGGACATCGTCGTCTGGTACTCCTTCGGCGCCCACCACGTCGTCCGCCCCGAGGACTGGCCGGTGATGCCGGTCAGCTACGCCGGCTTCCACCTCAAGCCGGTCGGCTTCTTCGACGGCAACCCTGCGCTGGACATGCCCCGTTCGACACCCGCCTGCCACGCCGGCGGGGCACCGGTGGACGGCAGCGCCGCCGGACCGGTGGCCGAGTGAGTCACAGCGTGCCCGCGCGCACGGCCTCCGACGAAGGTCTCGCGCACGGGTCCATGAGCCAGGCGGAGGTGATGGCCCAGTCCGTGGCCGGCATCGCGCCGAGCGCGGTGATGGCCACGGGGCCTGCGCTGATCGTCCTGTACGCCGGCAGCGGCGCCTGGCTGTCCTACCTGGCCGCGATGGTCGTCGTCCTCCTCATCGGGCTCTGCGTCGCCCAGTTCGGCCGGCGGCTGGCCTCCTCCGGGTCGCTGTACAGCTACGTGGCGAGGGGGCTGGGGCCCTCCGGCGCGTTCGCCGCCGGCTGGGCGCTGGTCATCGGCTATGCCTGCATCGCCATGGTCGGGGTCGCCGGTACCGGGATCTACTTCGGCAGCCTGCTCACCACACTGGGCCTGGCGGGCAGCTCCACAGCGGCGCAGATCGTCATCTTCGCGGTGGCCGCGACCAGCGCCGCCGCCTTCGCCTACGCCGGGATCAGGCTGTCCACCCGGCTGGGCCTGGTGCTGGAGGTCATCTCCGTCCTGGCGGTGCTGATCGTGCTGGTCGTGGTGGTGGCCCGTCACGGACTGGGCCTCTCCGGTTTCGGACTGGACGGGGTCACCTTCGACGGCGTCACCTTCGGCATCGTGCTGGCCGTCCTGGGCTTCGTCGGTTTCGAGAGTTCGGCGTGCCTGGGAGCCGAGGCGCGCAACCCCCACCGGACCATCCCCCGGGCCGTGCTGGGCAGCGCCGTCCTGGTGGGCGTGCTGTACGTCTTCTCCGCCCACGCCTCCGTGGTGGGCTTCGGTGGCCCCGAGGCGCTGTCGGAGAGCGCCGCTCCGGTCAGCGACCTGGCCGGCCGCAACGGGCTCGGCGGGATCTCCTGGATCATCGACCTGGGGGTCACCGCGTCCTTCTTCGCCGTCGCCATCGCCAGCATCAACGCCGCAGCGCGGGTGCTGTACACGATGGGCGAGGAAGGGGTGCTCCCCGCAGCGCTCGGCCGCGCCCATCCCCGTCACCGGACACCACACGTGGCCATCTGGGCGGTCGCCCCGGCCATCGGTCTGGTACCCATCGCCATGGTCGTCAGCGGGAGCTCCCCGCTGGACGTCTACGCCTACACCGGAACGATCGGCACGTTCGGCTACATGCTGGCCTATCTCCTGATGGCCGTCGCCCTGCCGGTCTTCCTCCGGCGGCGCGGGGAGTTCCAGCCGCTGTCGGTCGTGCTGCCGGTGGTGGTGGTCACGGCCCTGCTCTACGTCTTCTACAAGAACGTGGTCCCCGCGCCGCCTGCTCCCTACAACCTGCTGCCCTGGATCTTCCTGGCCGTGCTCGCGGTCGGCCTGGCCTGGTACCTGGCGGTGCGGCTGACCCGGCCGGAGCAGCTCCGCGCCGTCGGGGCCACCGAGGAGGAGCCCGTCCCCCCGGTCGGACCGGACGACGGGACCCCGCTGGTCAGCCAGACGTGAGGGCGCCCGCACCCCCGGGGGACCGCAGCGGCGCACCGGGGGCCGCCAGGTCCCGCACGCTGAGCAGGGTCGCGGCCGGTGTCGGACTCGGGTGCGTGGCGGCGCACCTGGCCTCGGTCCTCGCGCCGGGGCATGGCGGGCCGGTGCAGCGAGCCGTCCTCGCGGCGATGGCGGCGGCGTGCCTGCCGTGCGTGCTCACCCTGTGGCGCAGCCCCGGTCCGCGGGTGTGGCGCACCACCGGTGTGATGTACGGCGGCATGCTCACCGTCCACCTGCTGATGCTGATGGCCGGCGCCGGCCAGTCGGTTGCCAGCCACGCCGGGCACCTGGGCGCCGGGCACCTGGGCGCCGGGCACCCGGGTAGCGCGGCCACGAGCAGCGCGGCGGGCTGGGCGGAGCTGACCATGGGGGCCGGCATCATGCTGGCCGGCGTCCAGGTGGTGCTGGCCGGCGCGCTGCTGCTGACCCAGCGGAGGCAGCGACCGGCCCTCAGGTCGGCGAGGGCCGGCGCCCCGACGGCCTGCTGAGCCCAGCGGTCCCGGCGCCGCCGACAGGACGTCGGGGCGGACGGACCGGTGGGCGTCCCGGGCGGTTCAGGGACCGATGGGGAAGCCGAGGGAGGCAGCCAGTTGAGCCAGCGCCCGCCACTCCTCGTAGTCCGCGGGGTTGCCCGCCGCACACGGCACCCCCGCGAATGGCGGAACCCGGTACGTGGGCGCACGGAGGTCGGGGTCACGCCTGAAGTCCATGGCCTCGGCCAGGTTGGCCGCCGCCGCGTCGCGTGGTGTCAGCGGCTCCAGGCCGAACCGCCACTCGATCATCTGCAGCACCGAGGCGTGGTCATAGACGCCGTGCGCGACGTAACGGCGGCGCGCCCGCGGGCTGATCAGCAGGCAGGGGACCCGGAACCCGCGCAGCCCGGTCCCCAGGTCCGGCCGGGCGTCCGGGGCGGTCTCCGGTACCACGTGGTCGAAGAAGCCACCCCACTCGTCGTAGTTGATCACCAGCGCGGTGCGCGGCCAGGCCGGGCTCGTGGTGACCGCCTCGTAGACCGAGTTGAGGAACGCCTGCCCCGCCCGGATGTCGGCGTGGGGATGGTCGTCACCGGAGGTTCCGCTCCCTTCATCGAGGAACCTGGGTTCCACGAACGACACAGCGGGCAGGGTGCCGGCGGCAGCATCGGCCAGGAACTGCGGGTAGGAGGCGGAGATCGGCAGATACTTCGAGCCATAGAGGGCGATGAAGGGGACGTCGCTGAAGTAGTACCGCGCACTGATGCCCGCGGCGATCAACCGGTCCCAGATGGTGGGCATCGTGGAGATGTCCGTGGAGTTCTGGATCCGGTCGGTCTGCGCGGAGTGCTGGTAGAGGCGATTCGGATAGGTCTCGGCCATCGTCGCGGAGAAGTAGCGGTCGAAGGCCGTCCACTGCGGTGCCGCGTTACGGTGGAAATCCAGGTCCGAGCGCTGGTAGTAGCCGATGGCGAACAGGTCGTTGGCACCGGTGCGCAGCCAGCCGTCGCACGCGCCGCCGTTGAGGGCAGCACGCCCACCGTCGAAGGAATGGTCGGGGTCGCTGTTGTCGCACCCCTGGAAGTCGGTGAGACGGTGCGTGGGGTGCTCGACGCCCGCACGGTCGGTGAAGGTCAGCCCGCCCTGCCTGCCGTCGGCGCCCGGGAGCCAGCCGAAGAAGTGGTCGAAGGAGCGGTTCTCCATCATCACCACGACGATGTGGTCGATACCGCTCGTGTCCGGGTTCCCGGGCAACGCGGAGCCGGCGGCTGCGGCCGGCCTCGCGGCCAGGCCTGCTCCGGCGCCGGCGGCAACGACGCCGAGACCGGCTTGCAGCACCGTGCGGCGACTGATCGTCGACGCGGCGCGTTCGTTGTTCTCAGGTGCATCTGGGATGTCCACGGTGTGCCTTTCGCGAGGGTCACGACGTCTCAGGAGGAGTGGCTGGACTCGACGACGGTGGGCGCTGGCACCCTCCCCCGGGGTCAGCGGGTGACGGCGGATCCGTCGTGGTCGACGCGGATCGCCGCCGTCGCGGCGTAGCCCTGGTTCGCAGGCCGAAGGAGTCCTCGATGCTGCGCGGAGCACGGAGACGGTTCTCCGGGGCGGCGCCCGTGGGCCCGGGCTGTGGGGGCCGACCGCCTCACCGCAACGAGCCGAGGCCTCGGCCGCAGGGCTGTCGGACTCCTCGGACGTCGCGATCACCAGGCCGTCCTTCCGGAAAGACCGGAGAGGCCTGGGTCTTCGGCACCCAGGTCTCGAGGAACTACTCCACAGACACCAGTCCACTGGGCTGGCCGACGATGCAGGGGCTGCCCGGGATCCTGGCACAGGCCGGAGCGAGGGAGCAGCCATCGGCGGGATCTCCGCGCCGGCTGAGCGCCCCTCGCCCGGGTGCAGGGGACGTCGTCGCCGCCTGCGTGGCGCTGGACACGGGGCGTGATGCCGCGATGTGGATGGGGCCGCCGGCCGACCCGGACCCCGGGCCGGTGCGGGGGGCGGCAGGGCTCTACGCCGGGTGGCCGGTCGTCTTCGGCAGTGTCGCCGTCCAGTTCGCTCGCAACGTCGAGGAAGAGATGCATCGGTCGCCTGGGTAGCCCAGCGGTGTCCCTGAGTGGGCCGCTCAGGCATCCCACGGTTGTGAGCGGTCGAGCGGCGGCGGCTCGATCGGTGTCGGTGTGCCGGGCGGTGGTCTCGTCGTAGCGGCTGTGGTGGCGCAGGCAGCCGTGCAGGATGCCCATCAGTCGGTTGGCCAGGGCGCGCAGGGCCTGCTGGTGGGTGGCGCCGGGGGCGTTGGCGGTCGTAGTGGCCGCGCGCTCCGGGTGAGACCCCCTCGGGCAGCCTGCGGCGGGCCAGCCTCCGCCCCGATTCGTCGACGATCTCGATGTCGTGAGGGGCCTCGGCCCAGTCATTCCCGATGAACAACACCGCGCTTCGGCCTCCTCCGGTCCGGCATCCACCTGCCCGAACCCGGGAGGCGAAGACCGTGGCGACCTCATGGACCAGTGCTCGTACGGCACGCCATCCCACCGGCCATCCGCTGCTCCTCGCGGGCCGGCGGGGCACGGTCTGAACGTGGGCTCGAACAACGGACCCGGGGCACACAGTGCGCACCCCACCGGCGGCTCGGACACCGATCCTGCGCCAGAACCAACCGGCTGCAGCCCCACCAGGGACACCCGCGCGCAGTGCCCAACGCGCTCATCCGACCGGGCCCGGGCCCGTCACTCGGGTGCGGCAGGGAATGCCCGAGCACCCAGTCACGTGGGGAGGGCCAGCCGCGGCGGGATGCGTAGCCCGGTGCGGAGTGCGCGCACGGTGGCGGCGGTGAGGTCGGAGGCCTCCAGCGCGACCAGAGTCCTGCGGAGGGCATCGGTCACGGGGCGCACGTCGACGCCCAGCGCCGCCGCGACGTCCGGGACATGGGCCGCTCCCTCGACCAGGAGCCCCAGCACGCGCAGGTCCAACGGGGCAAGGCCGCGCAGGTCCCCGGGCGGGGAGAGGAGCACCGCGGCGGCGAGGTGGTCCAGGGGCGGGCGGGCGCAGTTCAGCGCGCTGACCCGCATCAGTCCCCCGTGGTCGGTATCCGTCGTGGGGGCGAGGAAGGTGATGTAGGTGTCGCTGTCGGCCAGCTCCTGCGCGGCCGTGGTGAGGAGCGGGGAGCCGGGGGCCAGCAGGCGATGGTCGGGCAGCCCGGGCAGCGGCAGGGTGCCTCCGCCGCGGGTGAGCAGGACGCCGGCGGTGGCCGCCTGGACGATCCGGGCGGTCGTGGCGATCTCCCGGGTGCGGTCCAGGGCGTGCGCGATGGCCGTGGTGACCGCGGCGATGACCTCCCGGTCGGCGGGGCCGGGGCGGGCCGGGTCCTCGGCGAGGAGGCTCAGGAAGCCGATGTGCCGTCCGCCGCCGGGGGTGAACAGCCCGGCGGCCAGGCCGCCGCGGAACCCGGCCGGCAGCAGGTGATCGGCCCAGGCGTGCAGCTCGGTGAGCGGAACCGGGATCTCGCTGGCGAGTATCGGCGGCCGGTGACGGTTGAGGCCGAGCTGGTCGACCTCGGCGTCGGCCTCCGGGGTCTGGAAGTAGGCGCGCAGCGGCTCGGCGGCGCCGGCGGTGGCCAGCGGGGTGTGCCGCCCCTGCTCGGGGTCGCGGACGGCGAGCCAGGCGGCGTCGTAGGGCAGGACCCGGCCCAGTACCGCCAGGATCTCCTCGGCCCGCTGCTGCAGCGTGCCCGGCGTGACGGCGATCTGGGCCAGTGCCTGCTGCAGATGAGCCAGCTCCGGGTTCCACTCGGTCATGACGGTGGCCGCCCCTCCGCGTCGTGCTACGGGTAGGTGTTCCGGCGTTGGCCCGACCAGCAGCGAGGCGGCGCCAACGGCAGCTTCTTGGCTACGGGACCGGGCGCGGCCCGGAAGAAGTCGACCGGGCCGCTCCGACAACCACCTACCCCGAGGTCGGGGCCTCATGTCCACGAGCCGGGCTGGCTCCCGGACAGGCCGGGCCCCGGCCCGGGAGCTCTGCTCCACCGCCCCGAGCCTCTGCTGACGCGGAGCGGGGAGTGCCTCTGGCCCCGGCTCCATGTGCGTGGGTGAGCGACTGCTTGACCGCCCCCACACATGGACCGACACCACCCATGAAACGCGGGGGGCGGGCGGCTCCACGCGCCCAGCGCACGGGTTGGTGCGGTTCGGGCAGACCCGCAGCGGTGCAGGAGGACCTCCGGATGCCCGGTGGACGGGACGGCCCCGCTGTGGCAGGGAATGTCCGAGTACCCCGTCACGTGGGGACGGCCAGCCGCGGAGGGATGCGCAGGCCCGCCGGCGTTGACGCGGTGACCCTGATGGCGACTTCAGACATCCCACCGTCGGTCAGCACCCGGACAAAGCCGCCCCTTCCGAGGGAGAACGCCGGTCGGGGCACGTACGTCGACCGTTGGCGCCGCCTATGCGGGCAGCCGCTCCGGAGGCCGCGGACCGGCCGGCGGGAATGCTCCGGAGTCCCCCTGCGGAGTAGCTCCCGCGGCCGGGGTCCGCCCCCGGGAGCACTGCTCCAGGTAGGCGGCGAGGAAGGCGCGGCCTGCCGCCCCCCGGAGGGTGTCGTCCCGATAGGCGACGCCGAGCTCCCACAGGGGTGCGCCGGCCAGGGTCGCGACGCCAACGCCGTCGAACATGTCGGGGTCGATGCAGGCCCGCGCCCCGTAGGAGATGCCCATGCCACGTTGCACCAGGGCAAGGACGCCGAAGCAGTCCTGGACCTCGAGCGTGACCTGTCGCGTCAGGCCACGTTCGTTCATCACCTGGTCGAACAGGTCGCGGGACTGCCATCCGCGGGGCAGGTCGATGATCAGCTCGTCGACGACGTCGCCGGGGTCGACATCCCGGGCCCCGGCCAGGCGATGTCCGGCGGGGCAGATGAGTGCCAGCGACGAGCTCACCAGGGGCTTGAATCGGAACGCGGAGCCGGCACGGTCGATCCGCGGGGTGACGGCGAAGTCCACCTGACCGCCGATCACCAGTTCTGCGACTTCCCGCAGGTCAGCGGGGACCGCGTGCACCTGTACCTCCGGGTGCTCCTTGCGGAATCGGCTGAGCGTCTCGGCCATCTCGTCGATGCGTGGGGTAGCTGCGTAGGCGATGCGGACTGTGCCGCGCAGCAGCCCGCGGACCTCGGCGACAGCGTCGCGCGCACGGCCGGTCTGCTCGAGCGCAGCTCGGGCTGGCTCGAGCAGCGCGCGGCCCGCATCGGTGAGCTCGGCACCGCGCCGGCCGCGGATGAACAGGTCCGTGCCCAGCTCACGTTCCAGGCCCAGCAGTGATGCCGACAGGCTCGACTGCACCATGAACAGCCGAGAGGCGGCGGAGGAAAAGGATCCCTCCTCCACGATCGCGAGGAAGTACTCGAGCTGTCTCAGTTCCACATCTTCAGACAACGACCCGAGCGGGTTCCGGAAGTAGTCGGGTTCATCGCTGATCTCCGCTGGCTGCCATCGACGCAAACGATGGGTGACCTCCGTTACGCCCCGCGGCGCGAGGGTCTTGCGGTGGGGCGGGTGCTGGTCCGCCGACGAACTCCTCGGACCCCACGCCGGGAGCGGCGACCGTCCCTGTGCCGTGCCATGACGACCTCGAGGACGCCATCACCGAGACGGTGCGGGTGGCCGGTGCGGTCGCCGTGGACGGCAGGAGCGGCACCGGCAGGACGTTCGCCACTCACTGGTCTGCACGCGGATGGCCGTGCAGTCCCCGGCCGGGCCGTGACATGAGCTTCCGCTGGATCGCCTGGGGCGACCCCCGCAGGTGGGCGGGGCGACGACCCCGGCGTGGGCGCTGCTGGGCCGCGGAGGCCGGTCCCCTCGCTCAGTGATCCGTGAGGGACGGTCGCGCTTCGGGGAGCGCTTGCCGATCGCAGTCGCCGATGACCGCCCGCTCCTGAAGCCATCTCAGCAGCCCGGCGGCCGGCATTGGCCGGGCGATGTAGTAGCCCTGGGCGAATGTGCAGCCCAGGGTTGCGGCCAGCGCCAGCTGCTCGACGGTCTCCACGCCCTCGGCCAGCGCGCGCATGCCGCACGACCGTGCCAGGGCGACGACGGCAGCGATGGCCGCGGCCGACTGGCTCCGGCGGTCCGCCGCACCGGCGACCAGGCTGCGGTCGATCTTGAGCAGTCCGGCTGGGATGTTGACCAGCTGCCCGAGCGAGGAGAAGCCGCTGCCGAAGTCGTCGATCGCCACCTCGACGCCGGAAGCGCGCAGGGCGGCGAACTGTGACGCGGCCCGCTCCGCGTCCTCGGCCACCGTGGTCTCGGTCAGCTCGACGATCAGCCGGTCCGCGGGGAGTCCCGAGGCGGCGAGCGCCGTGGCGACGTCGTCCACCAGCGTGCCCGTGGCCAGGGTCGCCGCACTGACGTTGACGCTGATGCACAGCGGCAGGCCCGAAGCTGCCCACTCCGCGGCCTGCCGGGTGGCGGCGCCGAGCACCCAGCGGGTCAGCGGGTCGATCAGCTCGTACTGCTCCGCCACGGCGATGAACTCGCCGGGCGGAAGTAGTCCACGCTCCGGGTGCTGCCAGCGGACCAGGGCCTCCACGCCGTCCACCCGGCCGGTGGGGAGGTGCAGGACCGGCTGGTAGTGCAGCACGAGCTGGCCGATCTCGATCGCCTCCCGCAGCTCCTCGGCCACCAGGACCTTCTGCTGCACGGCGGCACGGAGATCCGGGCTGAACACGCGGATCCGACTGCGACCGGCGCGCTTGGCCGCGTACATCGCCAGGTCGGCGTCGCCGATCAGATCGGTCGAGCGCCGGCCGGACGGGTCACCGCCCCGAGCGGTGGCGATCCCGATGCTCGCGGTCAGCCGGGCAGTGCGGCCACCGAGGACGAAGCGCTCGTCGAAGCTGCCCTGGAAGCGCTGGGCCAGCGTCTCCCCGACCGCGGTGTCGCAGTCGCGGCAGAGCACGACGAATTCGTCACCACCGAGCCGGGCAACGGTGTCCCCCGACCGCGTCAGGGAGGCCAGCCGCGCCGCGAGCTGGCGGAGCAGGTCGTCACCGACCTCGTGTCCCAGGCAGTCGTTGACGTCCTTGAAGCCGTCGACGTCGAGGAACAGGACGGTGACCGGGCGGCGGTCCGGTCCCCGCAGCTCGGCGTCGATGAGCTCGTGCAGTGCGGCACGGTTCGGCAGCTCCGTGAGGTGGTCGTGCCGGGCCCGCCAGGCCGATGCCCGCTCCGCCTGCACCCGGTCGCTGACGTCGGTGTGCGTGACGACGACCTGCCCCACCTCATCGACCCGCGAGGCCTGCAGGTGGTACCAGTGGGTGCCGGCGGGATGCTCCAGCGAGTAGTCCATCGCGACCGACGCCCGCTCGCCGCGGGACAGTTCCCGCAGGGAGTCGACGATCCTCCGACCGACGGCGATCCCGCACGCGCGTCGGGCCATCCGGAAGTAGTCGACGCCGGCACCGCCGTCGATGCGATCGTCATCGACCCTCTCCACCGTGGCCTCCCAGGCCGAGTTCGTCAGAAGCACCCTGCCCTCGGCGTCCAACAGCACGGTCGGCGACGGCAGTGCGTTCAGCACGGCCTCCGACAGGACGGCCGCGTTCCCGTGAGCCCCGTTGCTACAGCGCCCGTCGAACGGCGCGGCGACTGCGGTGAGATGGATGCTGCGCACGAGAACTCCCGGCGATGACAGATGGTGCTCCTCGGTCGAGGGCACACCACCGAAGTCGTCGCGTACCGCTGCCCGGTTGATCACTCGATTCCGCTGGGTGACATCGACCGAAGCGATGAGTCTGTCGGCGAGGGGCACCGCAGGGCCGGCACCGTGTGTCCCGCGGAGGGTGGCGCATGGGTGCGCACCTCTGCTCGGACTCCGTGTGGACTGGGGAGGCGGCACCAGACACGAAGTCGGCGCAGCGGAATCCGCCTACGGGCACCCACGGTGCCCTCATCCCAGTGACGCAGCATCAGTCGCAAGGGGATCGGACCAGCCGAGGATGTAGGGACTGGGATCCCCTGCTTCTCCTGGGGTGCCGGTGGGAGAGGTAGCAAACCGTCGGTCCTTGGTGCGCACGCTGCGCGCGTCGGCAAACCGTCGGTGCCGACGGAGAGAATCCGTGCATGACTGCCTTTTTCCTCCCGCGGGCGAGCGACGGCGAGCAGGCGGAGCGGCTCTACGACGCCCTCGCTGAGTTCGCCGGGTGCGAGCCCGCTCCCCCGGGACAGCGTGTCCAGTCGATCGCCTTCACCCAGGACGGCGCCCAGTGGGTCGCCGAGGTCGGGGAGGAACTGAGCGGGCAGCGGACGACGCAGCAACTGCGGCGCGGCGAACTCGTCGAGCGCACCGAGATGCTCGCGTCGACCTCCCGGGTGCTCGCCGTCTACCCGGGCACGCCGTTCGTGGTCGTCACCGACGCTCAGCCGATCACCGGCACGCCGTCGGAGTGGGCCAACCCGTTCCTCGCCCGACCGGATCGGGTCACCTACTTCGACGCCCGGTGAGTCAGCGGCCGGTGCCCCAGCCGACGAGTCAACCGAAGTCGGGGCAGTTCCCTTGGACACCTACTCGCACCGGTGGCCCGGCTCCGACGACCGGACCCGGGCTGCGGTGGACCCGGTGCTTGGTTGCGCTGAGGACCCACTGAGGACAGCCGCGCCCCGCTGACCGCACAAGTCCAGGTCAGCGGGGGGCGACGGACGAGTCGGCCTGTACGCCGGGTTCTGTCCCCGGGCGCCTCGCGGCGTCCCGATGGGCGGTCATCCATCTAGGCCTGCCGTTGCCGGCAGGCTCGAGCGGTCTACCCGCAGGC
>JAOPUQ010000094.1 GCA_025963425.1 Modestobacter sp.
TCAAGCGGGTGCCCGACCTGATCGTCTTCGCGACCCTGTCGCCGATCATGTTCGTGCTGCTGTTCCGCTACGTGTTCGGCAGCGCGATCCCGATCGAGGGCATCGACTACGCCGAGTTCCTGCTGCCGGGGATCTTCGCCCAGACCGTCGTCTTCGGCAGCACCATCACCGGGGCCAGCCTCGCCGACGACCTGCAGAAGGGGCTCATCGACCGGTTCCGGTCGCTGCCGATGGCCCGTTCGGCGGTGCTGGTCGGCCGCACGGTCGCCGATCTCGGCCTCAACGTGGTCACGATCGTGGTGATGGCGCTGACCGGGCTGGCCGTGGGCTGGCGGATCCACTCCTCGGTCGGTGAGGCCCTCGCCGGTTTCGTGGTCCTGCTGCTGTTCGCCTTCGCCATCTCGTGGGTGATGGCCTACGTCGGGCTGCTGGTGCGCACCCCCGAGGTGGTCAACAACGCCAGCTTCATCGTGATCTTCCCGCTGACGTTCATCGCGAACACCTTCGTGCCGACCAACAACTTCCCGACGGTGCTCAGGGTGGTCGCCGACTGGAACCCCGTGTCGGCCGTGGTGCAGGCCGCCCGCCAGCTGTTCGGCAACACCGCCCCCTCACTGGAGACCTCGGGCGCGTGGGCGCTGCAGCACCCGGTGCCCTACGTGCTGCTGTGGGTGGTCGTCCTGCTCGCGGTGTTCGTGCCGCTGTCGGTGCGCACCTACCTGCGCACCGCGAGCCGCTGAACCGGGCCGGTCGACCGTCGGGTGACGGTCGGCCGGGCCCCGGGGCGAAGATGGACGGCGATGAGCACCGCCGCCCCGGCCGCCGCGCCGGCACCTGAGACCCTGTCCGCCGCGAACCCGCTGGCCACGCCGTCCTCGTTGCCCTACGCGCTGCCGCCCTTCGCCGACCTCACCCTCGAGCACCAGCGGGAGGCGCTGCTGGCCGGCATGGCCGCCCACCGCGCCGAGGTGGACGCGATCGTGGCCGACCCGGAGGAGCCGACCTTCGACAACACCGTGGTCGCCCTGGAGCGGTCCGGTGAGCTGCTCGGGCGGGCCGAGCGGGTGTTCTACAACCTGAGCTCGTCGGTCTCCTCCGACCGGCTCCGGGAGATCGAGCGGGAGATCGCACCGCTGGCCGCCGCGCACAGCGACGCCATCCGGCTGGACCCCGAGCTGTTCGCCCGGGTCGACGCGGTGCACGCCGCCCGGCACGGCGCCGGCCTGGACGAGGAGTCCGTGCGGCTCGTGGAGCGCTACCACCTGGACTTCGTGCTGGCCGGCGCCGGCCTGGACGAGGCGGGCCGCGACGAGCTGCGCGCGCTCAACCAGCGCCTGGCCGAGCTGTCGACCACCTTCGACCAGAACCTGCAGCTGGCGACCGAGGCCGCCGCGGTGCTGGTCACCGACGCGGCGCAGCTCGACGGGCTCAGCCCGGCCGAGGTGCAGGCCGCCGCCGGCGCCGCCACCGAGCGGGGTTCGGACGGCGGCTACCTGCTGACCCTGGTGCTGCCCAGCGGGCAGCCGGCGCTGGCCAAGCTGCGCGACCGGGAGCTGCGCCGGCGGCTGCACACCGCGTCGGTGACCCGCGCATCCGCCGGCGCCCACGACAACGCGCCGGTGGCGGTGGAGATCGCCCACCTGCGGGCCGTCCGCGCCCGGCTGCTGGGCTTCGACACCCACGCCGACCTCATCGCCGCCGACCAGACCGCGAAGACGTCCGCGGCCGTCGACGCGCTGCTCGGTGAACTGGTCGCGCCGGCCCTGGCCAACGCGAAGGCCGAGGCCCAGGTGCTGGCCGAGCTGGCCGCCGCAGACGGCGTCGAGCTGGCCGCCTGGGACTGGGCGTTCTACTCCGAGCGGGTCCGTGCCGAGCGCTACGCCGTCGACAGTGCGGCGCTGCGGCCGTGGTTCGAGCTGGACCGCGTCCTCGTCGACGGGGTGTTCCGGGCGGCCGAGCTGGTCTACGGCTACACCTTCGCGCCGCGCCCGGACCTGGTCGGCTACCACCCCGACGTCCGGGTCTGGGAGGTGCACGGTCCCGACGGAGGGCCGGTCGGGCTCTACCTCGGCGACTATTTCGCCCGCGAGGGTAAGCGCGGCGGCGCCTGGATGAATTCCTTCGTCACCCAGTCGACCCTGCTGGGGACCCAGCCGGTGGTGGTGAACAACCTCAACGTCACCCGGCCGGCACCCGGTCAGCCGGCGCTGCTGACGCTGGACGAGGTGACCACGCTGTTCCACGAGTTCGGCCACGCCCTGCACGGGCTGTTCTCCGCGGTCACCTACCCGCGGTTCTCCGGCACCAGCGTCCCGCGAGACTTCGTGGAGTACCCCAGCCAGGTCAACGAGATGTGGGCGCTGTGGCCGGAGATCCTGTCCGGTTACGCCCGCCACGTGGAGACCGGCGAGCCGCTGCCGGGCGACGTGGTGGCCGCGATCGAGGCCGCCGCGCTGTGGGGTGAGGGCTTCGGCACCCTCGAGTACCTCGCCGCGACGCTGCTGGACCAGGCCTGGCACCGGATCACCCCGGGGACCGTCGTCGACGACCCCCAGGCCTTCGAGGCCGAGGCGCTGGCCGCGGCCGGGGTGGCCGTCGACCTGGTCCCGCCGCGCTACCGGACGACGTACTTCCAGCACGTCTTCTCCGGCGGCTACTCGGCCGGCTACTACTCCTACATCTGGTCGGAGGTCCTGGACGCCGACACCGTGGAGTGGTTCAAGGAGAACGGCGGGCTGAGCCGGGCCAACGGCGACGTCTTCCGGGACCGGCTGCTGTCCCGCGGCGGCTCGGTCGACCCGCTGGGCGCCTTCCGGGCCGTCCGCGGCCGGGACGCCGACACCGGCCCGCTGCTCCGCCGCCGCGGGCTGGCTGCGTAGGACGGTCGGCCTTCGGCCTCCACCGCGGCCAGTGACCGGTGCCGGCGGCGCCGAGCGCGTCGGCGTGTCCCCGGGGTGGGAGCCTGCGGCCCCCACCCCGGGTCCACCGACGACTCCGTCGTCGCCCGTACCGCCTTCACAGCCAGGGGAGTTCGAGCACCAGGTCCAGGTCGTCGGGGGCGGCGCCCTCGCGGACCAGCCGGTTGGGCTGCCGGTGCCCGCAGGTGGTGCAGCGGTGCACCACCTGCCAGCCCTTGCCGGACTTCTCCACCAGGCCGATCGGCTCCATCAGGCCCCGGCACTCGCTGGCCCGGTCACCGGGCAGCTCGTCCACATGCAGCGACCACAGGCACCACGGGCAGTGGTTGCGGTAGTGCCCGTCGGTGTTGGCCGGGACGGGGGTGGTGCAGTGCGCGCAGGGGAACGAGGTGTTCTCCGCCTGCCTGGACCGCACGCCCACCGCCCGCCACCCGCCGGTCAGGGGACGAACGGCTCGACGGCCAGGACCTTCACCGAGATGTCCCGGCCGTTGGGTGCCTGGTAATTCACCGTCGCGCCCGGTGCGGCGCCCACGATCGCGGCGCCCAGCGCGGACTCGGGGGAGTAGACCGTGAGGTCGGTGGTCCCGGCGATCTCCCGGGAGCCGAGCAGGAACTTCTCGGTGTCGTCGGCGTCGCCGTCGAAGGCGATGGTGATCACCGTGCCGAGCGCGGCGTTCGTGGCCGTCGTCGGCGCCGCCCCGACCCGGGCCTTGCGCAGCAGGTCGGTGAGCTGCCGGATGCGGCCCTCCTGCTTGCCCTGCTCCTCGCGGGCGGCGTGGTAGCCACCGTTCTCCTTGAGGTCGCCCTCTTCGCGGCGGTCGTTGATCTCCTTGGCCATGACCGGGCGGTTCGCCACCAACTGGTCGAGCTCGGCCTTCAATCGGTCGTGGGCCTCCTGCGTCAGCCAGACGCCCTGGTCCTGCTGGTCAGCCGGGGTGGACACGATGTGGGGACTCCCGTGCTCGATGGCGGCCGTCTCGGTGCGCAGACCGCCGTTGGTCAATCCGAGAAAAGTAACACCGGAACGTGACGGGGTGCAGGCATCCACGGAATGCCGGGGCATTGTGACCCGACCCGCCCGGGGTCCCCGCCGCCAGCCGCGCGGTCGGGGGACAATGGCCGGGTGACCGAACCGGACCAGTTGCGCCTGCTCGCGGTGCACGCCCATCCCGACGACGAGTCGAGCAAGGGCGCCGCGACCATGGCCAAGTACGTCGCCGAGGGCGCCCGCGTGCTGGTGGCCACCTGCACCGGCGGGGAGCGGGGCTCGGTGCTCAACCCGGCGATGGACCGCCCCGAGGTGTGGGAGCGGCTGCCACAGCTGCGCATGGAGGAGATGGCGAGGGCCCGGGAGATCCTGGGCGTCGAGCAGGAGTGGCTCGGCTTCGTCGACTCGGGGCTGCCCGAGGGCGACCCGCTGCCGCCGCTGCCCGAGGGCTGCTTCGCCCTCGTGCCGGGGGAGGAGGCGGCGGCGCCGCTGGTGGCGCTCATCCGCCGGTTCCGGCCGCAGGTGATCACCACCTACGACGAGCGGGGCGGCTATCCGCACCCCGACCACATCAAGACCCACGAGATCTCGGTGCTCGCCTTCGAGGCCGCCGGTGACCCGGAGCGCTACCCGGACCTGGGCGAGCCCTGGCAGCCGAGCAAGCTCTACTACCAGATGGGCTTCACGCTGCCCCGCACGAAGGCGCTGCACGAGGCGGTGCTCGCCACCGGGGCGGAGTCGCCGTACACCGAGTGGCTGGCCAACTGGGACCCCGAGCGCGACATCTCCCACCGGGTGACCACCCGGGTGCCGTGCGCCGAGTACTTCCCGGTCCGCGATGCCGCGCTGATCGCCCACGCGACCCAGATCGACCCCACCGGCCGGTGGTTCTCCGTGCCGCTGGACGTCCAGTCGCACGCGTGGCCGACCGAGGACTACGAGCTGGCCCGCTCGCTGGTCGACTCCCCGCTGCCCGAGGACGACCTGTTCGCCGGCGTCCGCGACTCGGTGAGTGTCCCGTGAACGCCGCCCTCACCGCCGGGGTCTCCGTGCTCGCCGCCCAGCAGGAGCAGCTGCCCGAGGACGTCGGCAAGGCCGGTCCGATCGGTCTGCTGCTCATCGTCCTGCTGGGGATCGCCGTCCTGTTGCTGGTGAAGTCGATGGGCCGGCACCTCAAGCGGATCCCGCCCAGTTTCGACCCGGCCGACCAGATCCCGGACACCCCGGCCGAGCTGATCGACGAGCCCGCGCCGGGGCAGGACCTGCTGGACACCCTGCGCCGGGCGCCGCGGGCCATCGAGCCGCCCCGCGACCGGCCGCGGGACGACGATCCCGGGGAGGGCGGCCCCGCCGGGTCCTGAGACGCCGGGCGGTTTCCCGCCCGGCGTCCGCGGAGTGCTACCAGCGGTGCGCGACGTCGACCACCAGGCGGGCGCCCTGCCCGGTGCCCGGCGCCGCGGCGAGCACCATGACCCGGAACGGCAGCCGGGCCCGCGTGCCCAGCCCGAGGATCGTGTAGCCCTCGAACGACCCGACCCACGCCACCTGGCGGAACGTCCGGTAGCCGCCCACCGGGACCACCTCCGCCGGGTCGGCGGGCTGGTACGTCGCGTTCCCCTGGGCGTCGTAGGCCGGCGCGTGCAGGCTGATGGCGAGGTCTGCGGCGCCGCGGAGCGGGACCGGGACGCCGTTCGCGCCTTCCACCGGCCCGTAGCCGACGTCGTAGCCGCCGAAGCCGGCGAACCTGCTGAGGTCGACGACCAGGCGGTCGTAGCAGTCATGCCGGCCGGCACGCACGCCGGTGACGGCGACCCCCTCGGCGGAGAGGCCGGCATCCGCCCGGGGCAGCGAGCCCCAGGTGATGCCGCAGTTCGGGGCGGCCGCGGCGGCCGGGCTCACCAGGCCGACCACGAGTGCGCCGACCGCGGCCAGGACCAGCGTGAGGGTCGTGCGAGACAGGCGACGGGGTCTGTTCATGGCGGGCCTCCAGTGGTGTGCGCCACCGCGAGAGTCCCGCGACACGCCGACCGATACCAGATTTCCAGATGCACCACAAGCACTGAATCCACGGCGTGTCGGCTGTCAGGTTGCGTCGTCGTTGGCGGCCGGGACCATCGGCTCGTCGGGCCGGCCCGGAGGTGGGGTCACGGGGGATGACTCGCAGGAGGGACACCGCCTGCCGTCCTGACCGTCGTCCCGGGCACCGTCGGCCATCCTCGTCCGATGGCCACTCAGCGGACCCGCCCGGACCCGGAACAGCGCGACCACCCACCCGGCCTGGGCCGGATGGGCACCCGGGCGCTGGAGCTCGCCGAGAACGTCGTCTACGGCGGGATCGCCCTGTTCCTGGTGCTGAGCGCGTTGCTGCTCCTGGCCATCGCCGGGCGGACGACCTGGACCCTGCTCGGGGACCTCTCCGAGACCTCCGTGGTCGAACTGCTCGACGTGCTGTTGCTGGTCTTCATCGTCGTGGAGCTGCTGTTCGCCGTGCGGACGACGGTGGAGCAGCGTGAGCTGGTCGCCGAACCGTTCCTGCTGGTGGGCATCATCGCCTCGATCAAGGAGATCGTGGTGCTCTCGGTCGAGGCGGCCGCGGTGACCGGGCGCGGCGCGGAGTTCGACGACCGGATCACC
>JAOPUQ010000110.1 GCA_025963425.1 Modestobacter sp.
CGATCATCGCCGTCCGGCTCACGGCGTTCGTCGCGGCGGTCTTCCTGCTCCTCCCGCCGCTGATCGCGCTGGCCTTCATCCTGGTGCAGCTCGCCGTCTTCGGCGTCCTGCTGGGCGGGTCGTTCGCGCCCAACCACAAGGGCATGCCGATCGTCCCGAAGAACGCGAAGGTCGACTTCCTGCGCCGCCAGGTGCTCATGTCCCGCAACATCCGGGGCGGGGTGATGACCGACTTCATGATGGGCGGCCTGAACTACCAGATCGAGCACCACCTGTTCCCGAGCATGCCGCGGCCGAACCTGAAGAAGGTCCAGCCGATGGTGCGCGAGCACTGCGCCAAGCACGGGATCACCTACACCGAGACCTCGCTGGTGGGCTCCTACGCGATGGTCGTGCGCTACCTGAACCGGGTGGGGATCGGCGAGCGCGACCCGTTCACCTGCCCGCTGGTGCAGAGCGTGCGCAACTAGCACCCGTACGACGACCAGGGGCCGGTTCCTCCTCGCGGAGGGACCGGCCCCTGGTCGTTCCTCACTTCGGCCGCAGGGCCGTCACACCCCGGATCGGCAGCCGGCCCAGCAGCTGGCCGGTCGCGTCGAGCGCGGTCGCCCCGGGGCCGCGGCCAGGTCCGCGCCGTACCAGCCGGCGAGCAGCACGGCACCGGACGGCACGCGGACGGTGAGGACCACGGCCACCGCGCCGGGCTCCGTGCTGTTGCCGATCGGACCGCCCCACAGCACGCGAACCCCCAGTTGGTCCACCGGCGCCCCGAGCTCCGGCAGCAGCGCGCCGACGGCGCTGTGGACCAGCATCGGGTCCGGCGAGCCGGCCGCGCCGGCGAGGGCACCGGGGAGGTAGCCCTCGTTCACCGCCCAGCCGTCCGACCGGCCACCTTCGCTGCCCAGCGCGTCCAGGACCCGGCCGTCTCGGTCCCCCAGCTCTGGGTCATCGGCAGGCTCGGGTCGACACGGCCGGGCTCGTTGATCGGCCACAGGTCACCCGGTGCCGTCCCCGCGGTGCCGTGCCCCCTGAGGCAGCCGGGCCAGTCCGCGGGTGGTGACCAGCACCCGCGGACGAAGGCCGCCGGGGCCTCGCGGTTGGTCAGCCGGCCCCAGTGCCGGCCACGAACGCCTCGAAGGAGCCGCCTCCGGCGCCGCTCATCTGTCCCCCCGCGTCCGATGCACGCACCTAGGACGTCATCGGCGGGCTGCGGCGGGTGACTCCGTCGTCCGAACGTGATGAGGACGCACTGGTCGTGCGCTGGTGGCTACTGGACCCGGCGGACGGCGCGGTGCCGGTCGATCCGGCCGGTGTAGCTGGCGGCGTTGGCCCGGATCGCTGCGACGTCGTCCTCGGTCGTCTGCCGCCGCACCTTGGCCGGGACCCCGGCGACCAGGGAGTTGGGCGGGATCTCCGCACCCTGCATGACGACGGCGCCGGCGGCGATGATCGAGCCCGAGCCGATGTGCGCGCCGTTGAGCACGGTGCTGCCCATGCCGACCAGGACGTCGTCGTCCACCCGGGCACCGTGCAGCACCACGTTGTGGCCGACGGTCACGCCACGGCCGAGCACCAGCGGGTACCCCGGGTCGCTGTGCAGCGTGGAGCCGTCCTGCACGTTGGAGTCCGCGCCGATCTCGATCACCTCGGAGTCCGCGCGCAGGATGGCGCCGTACCAGACACTCACGCGTGGCCCCAGGGTCACCTTGCCGACGACGACCGCCGTGGGCGCGACGAACGCCTCCGGGTCGATCTCCGGTACGCCGAAGTCGAGCTCGCCGATGTAGCTGTCAGCCACGGATGCTCCTCCTGTTCCTGAAGCGCCCGGCAGGTCCGGCAGCGCTGGCCCTGCATGGTGCTAGAGGTCGACCTCGGCCAGCACCCGGGGGATCTCCGGCGGCAGCTCCCGGGCCAGGAACCCCAGCCGGCCGACCCGGGCGGCCAGCCGCTCCCCGGCCCGACCGTGCAGGTGCGCCGCCCAGACCGCGGCCTGTGCCGGCTCGGCACCGCGGGCCAGCAGGCCGGCCACCACCCCGGCCCGGACGTCACCGGAGCCGGACACACCCAGCCCCGCGCCGCCGCTCTGGTCCTCCCACAGCCGGCCGTCCGGGGCGGCGATCCAGCTGGTCGCCCCGCCCAGGCCGACCACGGCCTGCGCCTGCTCGGCCAGCCGGAGGGCGGCACCGGCCGGGTCGGCCTCGATCTCGTCCGGTTCCACGTGCAACGAGATGGCCAGCTCGCTGGGGTTGGGCGTCAGCACCGCCCGGCCGGTGAGCTGGTGCAGGCAGGTGGGGTCCGCCGTCACCGCGGCCAGCCCCAGCGCATCCAGCGCCACCGGCCCGTCGAAGCCGGGCAGCAGCGCCTCGACCAGGTGCCGGGTCTGCTCCTTGTCGGTCATGCCGGGCCCGATGAGCATCGCCGAGGCCCGCTCCACCAGGTCGGCCAGCTGCTCGGCGGCGCTCGCCGCGATCGCGCCGTCCTCGGTCTCGTGCAACCCGCGCACCAGCGCCTCGGGCAGCGCCTGGGCGGCGAAGCCGGCGACGCTGCGCGGGACGGCGACCTGCAGCTTGCCCGCCCCGGAGCGCAGCGTCGCCTCCGCGGCCAGCAGCACCGCACCGAGGGTCTCGGTGCTGCCACCGACGACGAGGATCGACCCGCGGGCCTCCTTGCCGCCGGTGGGCTCGGGCAGCCGCCAGTTCCGCAGCACCTGCGGGGTGATCAGCGTGGCGTCAGGCAGGGGACGGGACATCGTTCTCCTCGGTCACGGGGGCGTGCTCGGCGGATCCGAGGTGCGCCACCCCGTTGAAGTCGGTGAGCTGCCAGAGGCCGTCGTCCCCGCGCTCGTAGCGGGTGAGCGATGTGTTGGCGACCTGCTCGGTGCGGTCGATCTCCAGCAACTGGGACTCGGCCAGCTCCTCGACGACGTACCGGAAGACCATGATCACCGCCTGGTGGGAGACGCACACCAGCCGCTCGCCGTCGTGGCGCAGCGCCTCGGTGGCCAGCAGGCTGCGCACCCGCAGGGCGACGTCGGCCCAGCTCTCCCCGCCCGGAGGCCGGTAGTAGAACTTGCCGAGCAGGTCGCGGCGACGGGCCTCGTCGGGGTACTCGCCGCGGATGCCCTCCCGGGTCATCCCGTCGAAGGCGCCGAAGTCACGCTCCCGCAGCCGCTCGTCGTAGCGGATGGTCAGGTCCAGCCCGCTGGCCGCCACGACCCGTTCGGCGGTGACCGCGGCGCGGGCGAACGGGGAGCTGAGCACCGTCGTCGGCTGCTGGGCGGCGGGCAGGGCGGCCAGCCACCGGCCCAGCGCGTCGGCCTGTTCCTCCCCCGTCGCCGAGAGCGGGACGTCGGGGTCGCGGACGTCGAGCTCCAGCCGCGCGGCGCCGCTGGCATGCGCCCGGGCGTCCGCCAGGTTGCCCTGGCTCTCCCCGTGGCGCACCAGCCACAGCGCACTGGGCCCCGGCACCTGCGCCATCGCACTCCCCGTCCGCTCGGTGGACGACGCTGCGGGCGCCGCCCGGTCTGCCGTAGCCGATCATGCCGACGGCGAAACGGCGCAACGGGGTGGACGCCGTCCCCGCTGCTCGCCACGATGACGGCGTGGCGACGCCCGAGGACCTCCCGGTGCATGCTTTCGCCTCGGCCGCCGAGTTCGAGACGTGGCTGGCCGCCGAGCACGAGCGCGCGCCGGGCCTGTACCTGCAGATCGCCAAGAAGTCCGCCGGCATGGCCTCGATCACCGCGGCCGAGGCGGTCGAGGTGGCGCTGTGCTTCGGCTGGATCGACGGCCGGGCCAACCGGGTGGACGACGACTGGTTCACGGTGCGCTACACGCCGCGGCGGGCGAGGAGCGTGTGGTCGGCGAAGAACGTGGCCACCGTCGCCCGGCTGGTCGCCGGGGGCCGGATGCGCCCGGCCGGGCTGGCCGCGGTGGAGGCCGCGCAGGCCGACGGCCGCTGGGACCGGGCCTACGCCGGCCCAGCGACCATCACCGTCCCCGACGACCTGGCCGTGGCGCTGGCAGCCGACCCTGCGGCCGAGGGATTCTTCGCCGGGCTGGACAAGACCAACCGCTACGCGGTGCTGTGGCGGGTGCACACGGCGACCACGCCACAGACCCGGGAGAAGCGGATCGCCGCCTGCGTGCAGATGCTCGCCGAGGGCCGCCGCTTCCACTGAGCCGCGGGAGCTGCGCGGGCCTCCCCCCGGGATCAGGTGACCCCGGGGTCAGAGAGAGGCCAGCGGGAGGCGGAGGAGGCGGGTGGAGCGGGGCGTTTCAGCCGGTGACGCGGCGGGCGCCGACGTAGCCGCCCTTGTCCACGCTGGTCACCGCGACCGGGCGGCCGGGCACGCTGGCGTGCACCATCTGGCCGTTGCCGATGTAGATGCCCACATGGCTGACCGGCGTGTAGAAGAAGACCAGGTCACCGGGCTGCAGGTCGGCCCGGGCGACCGCGGTGCCCATGGTCGACTGGGCGCGGCTGGAGTGCGGCAGCGTGACGCCGGCAGCGGCGTAGGCGTACATCGTCAGCCCGGAGCAGTCGAAGGCGTCGGGCCCGGAAGCGCCGGCCACGTACCGGTCCCCCAACTGGGCCAGTGCGGTCCGGACGGCCTCGCCCGCGGCCGCGGTGGGCGCCGGCGCCGGGTCGGCCGTGGTCAGCTGCGGGCCGGCCACGACGTTCTGCACCCGTACCTGGTCGGCGGCGGAGAGGCGGGCGAGGTCGGCCTCGTAGCCGGCCATCTCCCTCTCCAGGGTCTTCTGCTGGGCCTCGAGGTCGGCGACCGACGCCTCGGCCTGCGCCTGGGCAGCCGCCGCCGTGGCCTGGGCCTGCCGGGCGGCGTCGCGGGCGGCGGCGACCTGGGCGACGATGCCGTCGGCGTGGGCGGCGAGCTGGTCCAGCGTGCTCATCGTGTCGACGAGGTCGTCGGCCGAGCCGCTGGTGAGGAAGGCCGCGATGCGGGCGCGGGTCGAGCCGGTGTAGCCGGACAGGGCGAGGGCGCGCAGCTGCGGGGCGAGTGCATCGACCGCGATCTGCGCCTCGGCGGCGTCCGCACCGGCGGCGTCCGCGGCAGCCTGCTGCTCCGCGGCGGCCTCGGTGCCCTGGTTGACCTGCTCGGCGAGGACCTGCAGCTGCTCGCCGGCCTTGGTGACGGCCTGCCGGGCAGCGTCGGTGGTGGTCGGTGCGGCGGATCCGGTTGCCGGCGCGAGGACGACGAGGACTCCGGCGGTCAGCGCGAGCGCAGCGCCGCGGCTCCAGCCGCGGACGGTCGAACGGTTCACCGGGCCTCCGTGGGCGCACGCTGCGCCCGGGGAAGGGGCGTCAAGGAGCGAGCGCGTCAGAGCGGAACGTAAGGGCGCGCGGTGTCGTCGGCCGACCGGCGCGCGAGGGGACGGTCAATCCCAGAGCCCGCGCGTCACACCGGTCCCGGAGGCCTCAGGAGTCACACGCGCAGCGCCGTCGCCGCGCACAATGCGCGGTCCGCGGACCGGCGCCACGAGACGGTCGGCGACCAGTCCGGTCGCGAACGAGTAGACCGCCTTGTGCAGGACGTCGACCACCTGGTCCTGGCGCGACCACGTCCACGGCGGTGCGCCCACACCGGTGGCGTTCTCCAGGGTCTGGTCGGTGGCCAGCCGGACGGCGACGTGCCAGGCCGAGGCACGCCAGCCGCGCAGCCCGGCCGCGGCCCAGACGCCGCGCAGCGCACCGAGGGCCGCGCCGGTGCCCCCGTGCATGAGGTGGTTGCGCACCGGCGGGCGCGCCGACCCGGGCAGGCGCCGTCCGGTGGTGAGGGCGGTGAGCGTGCGCGCGGGGACATAGGAGTCCGGCCGGTGCGTGATGCGCTGTTCCAGCTTCTCGCCGGCCGTCATGACGGCGACCCCGGCCAGTCCGGCCGCGGCGCCGCGCAGTGCTGCGCGTCCCCACATGCGCGGGGGCTACCCACCGCGCCGCCCCCGGCAACCGGCGGCCCAACGGCCCGGCCGGGGCAGCCGGTCAGCCCGCGGCGGGCTCCGAGGACTCGAGCGAGTCGAGGATGGCCACGTCGCGCAGGATGGCGGCCAGCTCGACGGCGGTCCAGGGCTCGCAGCAGTTGCAGGCGCCGTCCTCGGTGAAGCTCTTCAGGCCCAGGCTGCCGCCGGCCTGGTCCTCGGCGAGGGCGAGCTGACCGTCGTACGGGTTGCGGTGGCAGCGGCACGCCGGAGCGCACATGCCCACCCCCCACCCGGAGACGATCACCGACGGGCCGTTCTCGTGGACCTTGCCCACCTGGAAGATCGAGGGCTTCTGCTGGTAGGTCATCTGGTGCTCCCCTCGCCGTCCTGCCACGGAGGCAGGGGGTCGTCGTCGGCTCGGGAGCAGTAGAGCGGAAGCGCGTTTCATGCCCGTGTCAGCGCGAAATGACACGCGGGATTGTCAACTTCTTCGTCTCGCCCGCCCCACAGGCCACTCCTGACGGGCAAGATCCACCGACAGCGGACCCTAGACGGCCATAGAGCGCCAGGTGCGCGCGGCGGCGCCGTCCCAGCTGTGCCGGTCGCGGTGGTGACGCCGCGGAACGAGGTGCCGTTACGACGAGCGCCGTCCCTGGGCGTCCGGCCAACGCGACGTGCCGGAACCCGCACGGCGAGGACACTCCAGCGGAGAACCACCGGAGGCTGAGACGTCGGCCGTCGACCGGTGGTCGGTCGGCCGCTCGCTCGAGTCGCGACGGGTGGCGGCCACGAGGAGGCGATTCTCGTGAACACCAGCACGCGCCAGGACATCGGACTGCTGCTCTTCCGGCTCGGCGTGGGCGGCACCCTCGCCGCGCACGGCGCTCAGAAGCTGTTCGGCTGGTTCGGCGGCGGCGGCCTGGAGGGCACCACCAAGGGCATGCAGGCCATGGGCTTCCTGCCACCGAGGACAAGCGCGATGCTCGCCGGTCTGGGCGAGACCGCGGGCGGCGTTGCGCTGGCCCTCGGGCTGGCCACGCCGGTGGGCGGGGCGGCCGCGGCCTCGACCATGGCAGTGGCTGGGGCCGTGCACCACCCGGCCGGGTTCTTCGCCACCGAGGGCGGGTTCGAGTACACCGGCGTCCTGGCTCTGTCCGGCGCCGCCGTCGCCATCAGCGGGCCCGGCCGGTTCTCGCTGGACCACCTGCTGGGCGACCGGTACAACCGGCCCTGGATGAGCGCCGTCGCACTGACGGTCCTGGGCGCCGCTTCCGCGGTCGTCGTGGCACGGCGCAATCGGGCGGTGGCCTCGGCGCCACCGACCGCCGCCGTCGACCCGCCGGCCGAGGACACGACGACCGGATCCCGGACTTCCTGACCCACCTCGCTTCACCCGTCGGGCCCGCGGTGGCTGCTGGTCGCCTGCCAGAGCACCGGGGTCGCCCACGGCTGACCGACTGGATGTCCGAGCCCCGCGCCGCCATGTCGAGCTCACCGCAGGAACCAGACGTCGGCTGACTCTCGCTGGTCCGTTCCGGCGGTCGCCGGGCGGGTAGGACGACCGGCATGACCACCCCGAAGCCCGAGCACGACCCCGCCACCGAGCCCGCCAGCGATGACGCGCAGACCCAGGGGGCAGAGCCCACTGGCAACCCGGTCGATCCCGCGCTGGCCACGTCGTCCCCCGACCCGCAGCAGACCGGCCGGGACCGGCGCGAGGACTGACCTCCCCCGCTCCCCGGGGCGCGCGCCGGACGCACGCCTTGCCTGTCGGCTCGATCCGGAGGAAGGTCCCTGCTCAACGTGATTCAGCTCACGGTCGGCGGGGGTGCTCCTGGTCGGCTGTCCTCGCCCTGGGAGACCCGATGAACACAGCTGTCCTGGATGCCGTCCTCGAGGACGCCGTGAACAGCGGCGCGGTGCCCAACGTGGTCGCCGTCGTCGCCGACGGCACCGGCCCGGTCTACGAGGGCGCAGCCGGATCGCGGGTCGCGGGGGGCGATGAGCCGGTCAGCGCCGACACCCACTTCCGGATCATGTCGATGACCAAGATGGTGGCCACGGCGGCGGCGCTGCAGCTCGTGGAGCGCGGCCTGCTCGACCTGGACGCGCCGGTCGAGCACTACTGCCCGCAGTTCGGTGAGCTGCAGGTGCTCGACGGCTTCGACGGCGACACCCCCCGGCTGCGGCCACCGGCCTCGAAGGCGACCGTCAGGCAGCTCCTCACCCACACCGCCGGGGTCGGCTACTGGTTCTTCAACCACGACCTGCTCCGCTGGGAGGCCGCGACCGGCACGCCGAACGTGCTGTCCGGTGCGAACGTCGTCTTCAGCGCGCCGCTGGTCGCCGACCCGGGCACCCGGTTCGAGTACGGCATCAACACCGACTGGCTGGGCAAGGTCATCGAGGCAGCCGGCGGCATGGGCCTCGACGTCGCGGTCAAGGAGGGCATCACCGGGCCGCTCGGCATGGACGAGACGTCCTTCTCCCCCAGCCCCGCACAGCGCGAGAACCTCGTCCCGGTCCACGTGCGTGGTGCGGACGGCGCCTGGACGACCAGCGGCATCGAGCTCAACCCGGAGCCGGAGTACTTCGCCGGCGGCCACGGCCTGTACTCCACCCCCCGCGACTACCTGCGGTTCCAGCGGGCCCTGCTGGGCGGCGGAGAGGTCGACGGCACGCGGGTCCTGCAGGAGTCGACCGTCGAGGCGGCGTTCACCAACCAGATCGGCGACCTGGACTTCCCAGCGGCGATACCGACCGCCGACCCGGCCTCGACGGCGGACTTCAACGCCGGGCCCGGCTACAAGTGGGGGTACGGCCTGCTCCTGAACACCGCCGACGTCCCGGGTCGCCGCCGTGCGGGCAGCGGCGCCTGGGCCGGCCTGTGCAACACGCACTTCTGGGTCGACCGCAGCGCCGGGCTCACCGGCGCCGTCTACACCCAGACCCTGCCGTTCGTGACGCCGGAGGTCTACCAGGTCTACGTCGACCTGGAGACCGCCCTGTACGCGGCCCGCTGAGCTGGCGCCGGGTCAGCGACCGGAGCGGTTGCGGTATCGGGCGGCCCGCCGGGCCGCGGCCTCCTGCCGCCGCTGGGTCTCCTCCGCCTGCCGGGCGGTGGTGATCCGGTGCCGCGCCTCCGCGGCGGTGCCCGCCGGGTAGCCCGCCTTGACCAGCCGGTGCTCGGTGGTCTCGGTGATGTAGGCGATGGAGAAGATCAGCCCCATCAGCACGCCGCCGAGCGCGGCCATGCCGCGGATCCAGAACGGGCCGGGGACGACGGTCAGCACCAGGATCACCGGGACGGCCAGCTGGACGGCGGCGCGGGCGACGTGCCGCAGGACCCAGGTGTCGGTCGTGGTGTCGTGCAGCACCCAGCTGCGATACCGGGGCGGCAGGGCGCGGCCGAAGGCGTACCCGAGCCAGCGCAGCGGTCCCGGACGCACGATCGGCTCGTCGACGGTCATGCACCCTCCTCCGCGGCGTCGAATGACCCCGATCCGCGACCAATTGTGCGCTGCCCGCCGTGTCGAGGTGGCCCGGGGTGATGATCAGCGCAGAACGCCTGCTGGGCTGGCCGGCGCTCGATCGATGCTCCCGAGACCGTCAGCTGGCCGGCGACACCGAGCTCATGTTGAAGTCCGGGACCCGCAGCATCGGCATGGCCGCCCGGGAGAACCAGTCGTTCCACTCCCGCGGCAGCGTCCGCTCGGTGCGGCTGGCCTGGGTGGCCCGCCCGAGCAGGTCGACCGGCGACTCGTTGAACCGGAAGTTGTTCACCGCCCCGGCGACCTCGCCGTTCTCGACCAGGAAGACGCCGTCACGGGTCAGCCCGGTGAGCAGCAGCGTCTGCGGGTCGACCTCGCGGATGTACCAGAGCGTGGTCAGCAGCAGCCCGCGCTCGGTGGCCGCGATCATCTCCGCCTGGGTGGCGGTGGCGTTCGGGTCCTCGAGGACGAGGTTGTCCACCGCCGCGGTCGCCGGCGCGGTCGTCTTCAGCGCCCAGTGCCGCGGGCGGATCAGGTTGGTCAGCACCCCCTCGCGGATCCAGTCGACCGCGGGGGTGGCCATGCCGTTGTCGAAGACCGACGCGGCCCCCGACGACCCGCCGACCACCTGGAACGGGCTGCACTCCAGCCCCGGAGCGCCCGGATCGCTGCGCAAGGTCAGCGGCAGGCCGGCCAGCCGTTCGCCGATCCGGTTGCCGCCGCCGGGCTTGGCGTACACGCTGCGCCCCTCGTCGGCGTCCCGGGCCTCCATCGTCCAGTAGGCGTAGATCATCATGTCGCTGACCGTGGACGGCGGCATCAGCGTCTCGTAGCGCCCGGCCGGCAGGTCGATCCGCCGCTTCGACCAGGCCATCTTCCGCTGGACGTCAGCGGCCAGGTCGGCCACCGAGACGTCGGTGAAGTCGCGGGTGCCCACGCCGGCCCACACCGAGCGGCCGAAGTCGGGCGACTTGCCGTTGAGCTCGACCCGGCCGGTGGGCTGGTCGTGCCGCAGCCGCAGCCCGGTCGAGGTGCCCAGGTAGGTGGTGGCCATCTGGTGCTCGGCGAACCCGAACAGCAGCTCGTCCCGGTCGCGGGCCTCGCCGAAGGCCTGCCCCAGGGCGGGCGCGAAGTCGGCGAAGACGCTGATCGAGGTCTCCGCGGCGTCGGCATCCCAGTCTCCGGAGCCCGGCGGCACATCACTGACCAGCGGCATCGCGTCCTCGGCCGGGCCGGCGTCGCGGGCGGCCTGCTCGCTGGCGGCCACCAGCGCGGCGATGTCCGGGGTGCCGGTGCGGGCGACGGTGCCCGCCGCCATCCCGGCGCCGCCGTCGACGAAGGAGATGACGACCACCTGGCGGGAGCGCATCGCGCCGTTGGTGGTCAGGCTGTTGCTCGCCCAGCGGAGGTTGGCCTCCGAGCTCTCGACGACGTAGGCCACCTGCCCGTCGGCGGTGGAGGCGGCCAGCGCCTTCTCCACGAGCTGCTGCGGGGAGATGTGCAGGCTCGTCGCTCCACTCCTCGCTCGCTGGCGCTCACTCATCAACGCCCACCCTCCTGCACGGTGTTGAGGATGGTCGTGTTCTCGAACAGCGCGGTCGGGCAGCCGTGGCTCACCGCGGCGACCTGGCCCGGCTGGGCCTTGCCGCAGTTGAACGCCCCGCCCAGGACGTAGGTCTGCGGGCCACCCACCACCGACATCGAGCCCCAGAAGTCCGTCGTCGTCGCCTGGTAGGCCACGTCGCGGAGCTGGCCGGCGAGCCGGCCGTTCTCGATCCTGTAGAAGCGCTGCCCGGTGAACTGGAAGTTGTAGCGCTGCATGTCGATCGACCAGCTCTTGTCGCCGACCACGTAGATGCCGCGCTCGACCCCGGCGATCAGCTCGTCGGTGGACGGGCCGTCGGGTGCCGGCTGCAGCGACACGTTGGCCATCCGCTGCACGGGCACGTGCGACGGGGAGTCGGCGAAGGAGCAGCCGTTGGAGCGCTCCATGCCGCGCAGCCGGGCCATGTTCCGGTCGACCTGGTATCCGACCAGCACCCCGTCGCGGATCAGGTCCCACTGCTGGGCGGCCACGCCCTCGTCGTCCCAGCCGACCGTGGACAGGCCGTTCTCCACCACCCGGTCACCGGTGACGTTCAGGTGCGGGGAGCCGTACTGCAGGGTGCCGAGCTTGTCGACGGTGGCGAACGACGTGCCGGCGTAGGCCGCCTCGTAGCCCAGCGCCCGGTCCAGCTCGGTGGCATGGCCGATGGACTCGTGGATGGTCAGCCACAGGTTCGAGGGGTCGACGACCAGGTCGTAGCGGCCCGGCTCGACCGAGGGCGCCTTGGTCTTCTCCCGCAGCAGCTCCGGGATCTCGGACAGCTCGCGGCCCCAGTCCCAGGTGTCGCCGGTGAGGAACTCCCAGCCCCGGCCGACCGGTGGGGCCAGCGTGCGCATCGACTCGAACGCCCCGGTGGAACGGTCGACGGTCAGCGCGGTGAACTCGGGGTGGATGCGCACCCGCTGCTGGCGGGTGCGGGTACCGGCGGTGTCGGCGTAGTACTTCTGCTCCTTCACGTGCATGCAACTGCCCTGCACGTGCTCGACGCCGTCCGCGGCGAGGAGCTGCTCGGACAGCGACACGAGCAGGCCGGTCTTCTCCGCGTCGGGCACCTCGAACGGGTCGACCTCGTAGGCGGAGACCCACTCGCCGTGGTAGCTGGGCTCGGGGGCCAGCTCGACCCGGTCGGTGTTCATCGCGGCGGACACCTTCGCGACGGCCACCGCCTCCTCGGCCAGCCGGACGGCCTCACCCGCGGTGAGGACGACGCCGGCGGCGAAGCCCCAGGTGCCCTCGTGGACGACGCGGACGGCCAGCCCCAGGTCCTCCCCGTCGGCCAGCGCCTCGAGGCGGGCGTCGCGCAGCCGGACGGTCTGGCTGCGGATGCGCTCGACCCGCAGGTCGGCGTGCTCGCACCCCAGGTCGACCGCCCGGGTCAGCGCCGCCTCGGTGAGCGCGGACAGGGGGAGGGCGAGGAAGGACTCGTCGACGGAACGGGTCTGCGACACGGGTGCGTGTCTACCAGGCGTGGCCGCCGAAGACGACGCAGTTCGTGAGCTGCGCTACCGACCGGTGGCCGGGTCGCGCTGCGCGACCCGGCCACGGCACGGGCTCAGCCCGCCACGGCGGCCAGCGACCGCTCCAGGTGCTCGCGGCCGGCACGGCGGGCAGCGAGCGCGGCGTCCATGTCGACCTCCACGAAGCGGGTGTTCGTGCCCGGCATGCACTGGGCGACCCGATCCAGGTCGGCGCTGATCACCGTGGCCACCACCGCGTAGCCCCCGCCCGACACCGCGTCCCGGTGCAGGATGATCGGCTGCGTGCCGTTGGGCACCTGGATGGACCCCACCGGGTAGCCCGCGTCGACGATGTTCGAGGGGTCCGAGCCGGCGCCGAAGGGCGGCACCCGCTCCCGCCAGTCCAGCGTGGCCCCCTCGAAGCGCATCCCGGTGCGATCGGCCACTGGGGTCAGCCGCCAGGTGGCGCTGAACAGGGTCTCCCGGCCGGCCTCGGTGAGCCGGTGGTCGTACAGCCCCGGGATGACCCGCAGGTCCACCTCCGTCGGGAACACCGGCCGCAGCTCCTCCGGCAGCGCGGTGCCAGGAGCCGGCGCCGGCCCGGACGGTGTGCCGACCGGCACGTCGTCACCGGCGGCCAGGGCCCGGTTGTGGAACCCGCCGAGCGAGCCCACCTGGTAGGTCGACCGGCTGCCGAGGTCCTCCGGGACGTCGATGCCACCGGCGAAGGCGAGGTAGTAGCGGGCACCGGCGGTGACGTATCCGAAGGAGACCCGGTCGCCGGCCACCAGCGCCACCGTGGCCCAGGACGGCGCCGGATCGCCGTTGACCAGGAGCTGGACGCTGGCCCCGGTGACGGCGAGCAGGGTGGGCTCGGTGGTGGTGAAGGTCGGACCGAGGTACGTGCACTCGAACAGGGCGGCGGCGGGCTCGTTGCCCACCAGCGCGTTGGCCAGGATCGCGGAGGACCGGTCCAGCGCCCCGCCCTGGGGGATGCCCAGGTGGTACAGGCCCGGGCGCCCGAGGTCCTGCACCGTGGTGTGCAGGCCGGGCTGCTCGATCTCAAGGGACACGGGGTGCCTCCAGCAGGCGCTCGTTGTAAGCCCGGGGGTCGGCCACGGCCGCCGCCAGGTCGACCGTCACCGGGCGGAGGTCGTACCGCCACGTCCCGGCCGCCACCTCGGCCTGGATCTCGCGGTACCGCTCCTCGGTGACCGGCGTGTACGTGACGACGTCGCCGGGGCGGAACAGGACGGCGGAGTCGGCGAAGTCGGCCAACGTCTGCCGGGGGTCGTAGATCGGCGCCGCCGCGACGCCGAACATCTGGTACCCCCCGGCTCCGCGCACCGAGTAGATGCAGGAGAAGCAGCCACCGTGGCCGATGGTGAGCTTGGGGGTGTCGGTCCGGGGCAGCAGGTACTTGGGCACCTCGAGCTGCTCGGCGCGCGGAACCATCTGGTACATGAACGGCAGCCCGGCGACGAACCCGACCATGGTGACGATCCACGGCGCCGAGTGGTGCCGGCTGATGAACTCCGCGCGGGAGGCCAGCCCGTTCTGCGTCGCGGCGAAGTCCAGGTCGGTGCTGTCCGGCTCGTGGCGGTTGTCCCGGAACCGCTCCCCCACCTCGTTGGTGAAGGGGTCGTCGTACCAGACGGGCACCTCGATCAGGCGCGAGGACAGCACCTGCCCGGCCAGGTCGGCGGTCTCGGTGGCGAGCTCGCGCACCCGGGCCAGCAGCACGTCCGGCGCCAGCACGTCGGGGTCGAAGCGGAGCAGCAGCGAGGCGTTGGACGGGCAGATGTCGATGATGCCCGCGGGGCGGTCGGCGGCCAGCCGCTGGCACAGCGCCGCCGCCCGGAAGTTCGCCGCCAGGTCCATCTCCTCGGCGACCTCGACGAACAGGAACTCGTCCCCGCCCCAGGAGTAGCGGAATCCGGCTGCGGTCTCGGTGGGTGCGCTCATCGGGGTCCTCCGGTCAGCAGGGTTTCCACGTGGCCGGTGTGGTGTTCGTGCCGGCTGAACGTCTCGTCGCGGAGGAGGTCGGACAGGAAGGCGAGGTTGGTCCGGACGCCGTCGATGCGGGTCTCGGCCAGTGCACCCAGCGCCCGGGCCACCGCGGCCGGGCGGTCCTCGGCATGGACCACGACCTTGGCCAGCAGGCTGTCGTAGAACGGCGGGACGGTGGCCCCCGCACGGAACCCGCTGTCGACGCGGACGCCGGGTCCGCCGGGCAGGTCGAAGTGCTCCAGCGTCCCGGGCGAGGGGAAGAAGCCGTTCGCCGGATCCTCGGCGTTCAGCCGCACCTCGATGCTGTGGCCACGGAAGCAGATCTCCTCCTGGCCGAACCGCAGCCGCTGCCCGTCGGCGATGCGCAGCTGTTCCTTGACCAGGTCGACGCCGGTGACGAACTCGGTGACGGGGTGCTCGACCTGCAGACGGGTGTTCATCTCGATGAAGGAGACCTCCTCCCGTGCGGGGTCGTAGAGGAACTCGACCGTCCCCGCCCCGACGTAGTGGGTGCTGCGGGCCAGCGCCACCGCGGAGTCGTGCAGCAGGGCGCGCACGTGGGGCGGGATGCCCGGCGCCGGGGCCTCCTCGACCAGCTTCTGCCGGCGGCGCTGCAGCGTGCAGTCCCGGTCGCCCAGGTGCACCACCTCGTGCCCGTCGCCGAGCACCTGCACCTCCACGTGCCGGGCGCGTTCGATGAACCGCTCGACGTAGACGTCGGCGTTGCCGAAGGCCTGCAGCGCCTCGCCCTGGGCGGCGGCGATCGCCGCGGACAGCTCCTCGGCGGTGTCCACCCGGCGGATCCCGCGCCCGCCGCCGCCCGCCGCGGCCTTGACCAGCAGCGGGAAGCCGACCTCAGCGGCGAGGGCGGCGAGGCGGTCGGCGGGGATCTCCCCGGCCGGGGGCAGTGCCCCGCCGCTGCCGGGGACGGTCGGCACGCCGGCCGCCTGGGCCGCTGCGCGGGCCTGCGCCTTGTCCCCCATCAGCCGGATCGACGCCGGTGCCGCGCCGACCCAGGTCAGACCCTCACCGATCACCCGCTCGGCGAAGTCGGCGTTCTCGGAGAGGAAGCCGTACCCGGGGTGCACGGCATCGGCGCCGCTGGACTTCGCCGCCCGGAGGACGGCGTCGGGGCTCAGGTAGCTGCTCTGCGCCGGTGCGGGGCCGATGACGACGGTCTCGTCGGCCAGCTGGGCGCCCAGCGACCCGGTGTCCGCCTCGCTCACCACCAGCACCGTCGCGACGTCCAGCTCCCGGGCGGCCCGGATCACCCGGACGGCGATCTCGCCGCGGTTGGCGATCAACAGTCGCCGCACGCGTCAGTCCTCCACGTCGATGCTCGCGACGGGCATCCCCGGGGTCAGCAGCGCGCCGTTCGCCACGTGGATCGCGGTGACCACCCCGGCGGTGGTGGAGGTGATCTCGGCGAACTGCTTCATGATCTCGGTGAGCCCGATGACCTCCCCCGCCTGCACCCGGTCGCCCTCCTGGACGTAGGGGTCCTTGCCGGGACCGGGGCTGCGGTAGAAGACGCCCGGGATGGCGGCGGTGATCTCGACGGTGCTCACGAGGTGGTGACCTTTCCTGCTGCAGGGGTGGTGTCGGCGAGTGCCGTGGCGACGGCGCGGGCGACGTCGGGGGCGTTGCGGGTGTCGGAGTGGACGCAGACGCTGTCGAAGGCCATCTCGATGAGCGCGCCGTCCACCGTGCGGACGGTGCCCTCCTCCAGCGCCTGGCGTACCCGGTCGGCCGCGGCCTGCGGGTCGACCGGCTGCGGACGTCGCAGGATGACCAGCGCACCGTCGGCCGTGTAGTCCAGGTCGACGTAGAGCTCCCGGGTGAAGGGGACCCCCCGCGCCTCGGTCACCCGCTGGTGGGTGCCGCCGGGCATTCCGTAGACCCCGACGCCGAAGAGCTCGGCCACGGTGACGACGGCGTGCATCAGGTCCGGGTCGCGGGCCACCATGCCGTAGAGGGCGCCGTGCGGCTTGATGTGGGTCAGCGCGCCCCCGGACCGGGCGAGGAACCCGGAGAGGGCGCCGACCTGGTACAGCACCAGCGCCTCGACCTCGGCCGCGGTCAGCGCCATGGCGCGCCGGCCGAAGCCGACCGGGTCCGGGAGCCCGGGGTGGGCGCCCACGGCCAGCCCGCGGCCGACGGCGCTGGCGACCGTGCTGAGCATCGTGTCCGGGTCACCGGAGTGGAACCCGCACGCCACGTTGGCCGCGTCGATGATGTCCAGCAGGGGCTCGTCGTTGCCGAAGGAGTGCAGTCCGTAGGACTCCCCCAGGTCGGAGTTGATGGTCACGCGGGTGCTGCTGGTCATGCTCGCTCTCCTCGGTCGGGTCCTGCCGGCTCCATCGTGTGATCCCGCAGCCGGAGCACCTCGGCGGAACGGCCGAGGGGGTCGCACGGGCAGCAGCCATCACTTCTCCGAGCATCAGCGGAAGCCGGTGCCGGGAACGGTAAGCAGGGAGGTCGCTCCCCGGGGACCTGGCAAGTAACTAGTCTTCGCCGGGTCGCCGTTGTGCAGATGCCTAAGGGGCGGTGGATGGAAACCTGTTCTCAACACGGACGCCGCGCGTCCTGCACGACCGTGCCGCGATGAAGCTCGGCGCGCTGCTGTCCGCCCCGCTGGGCGTGGACGTCTGCACCCCCGACCTCCCGGGGCTGGGCGACGTGCAGGTCCGGTGGATCTCCTCGAACGAGCTCATCGACCCCACTCCCTTCGTCGACGCCGGCGCCTTCCTGGTGATCACGGGTCTGGGGCTCAACGTGCGCGACGACCGCACCTGGGACGCCTACGTCGAGCGCCTCGTCGACGCCTCGATCGCCGCGCTCGGCTTCCGGGTCGGCGTCGCCCACGCCCATGTCCCCGACCAGCTGATCGCGGCGTGCGCCCGGTGGCGCCTGCCGCTGCTGCGCATCGGGCTGGACCGCCCGTTCTCCGTCGTCGAGCAGTTCGTCCTGGACCGCGTGCGCACCGAGCACGCGCGGGCCGAGGACGCCTCCTGGCACCTGGCCGAGCGCCTGGCCACCTCGGTCGCGGCCGGCACCGACCTCAAGTCCCTGCTGGAGCTCGTCAGCACCGCCCTGGGCGCCCGGGTGGCGTTGCTGGACGGCAACGGCCACCGCCTCGGCGAGTGGCCGCCGGTGGCGCCCGAGGCCGCGGCCGGCTCCCGGGGGCGGACGCCGACCGGCTCCACACCCGGGGTGGACGCCCAGCAGGTGCTGGTGCCGGTCGCCGGCCTGGACACCCACACCCTGGTGGTGGTGCGCCCGGGCACCGGCGTGGCCCACACCCCGCTGAACCCGGTCGCCTCGATCCTCTCGTTGCACCTGGAACGGCTGCTGGCCGCGACGTCGGTGCAGCAGAGCTCGATGCTTGCCCGGCTGGAGGAGCAGCTGCAGTCCTGGGAGACCCCGGGCCACGCCATCGCCCGGACGCTGAGCAACGCCGGGCTGCCGTTCAGCCGCCCGCTGGCCGTCGCGGTGGGCCGCGTCGACGCGGGGTCGGCGAACGCGATGTTCTCGTTGCGGCTGCAGCTGGCCGAGGTGTTCGAGGACGTGCGGGTGTCGGTGCGTGGAGGTGCGGCCCTGTTGCTGTTCCGGCCGGCGGACGACGCCTCGGTCGACGCCGCCGTGGCCCTGCTGCAGGATCGCCACCCCTCCTGGCCCTTCCTGGTCTCCGGGCCGTGCGCCGACCCCGAGGAGCTGCGGCTGCGGTACCTGGCCGCCCGCGCCCGGGTGCGCACCGCCGACGGGCCGCGGCGGGCCCCGGTCTTCGACCTGCTGGGCCTGGTCACCGGCGGTGCCGGCCGGGCCTCCCGGCGGGCGGCGGAGAAGTTCCTGCAGCCGCTGGTCGACCACGACCTCAAGCACCGGTCGGCCCTGGTGCAGACGCTGCGCACCTTCGTCCGCTGCGACGGCCGGCCCGGCCGGGTCGCCGAGGAGCTGCACGTGCACCGCAACACCCTCAGCTACCGGCTGCGCCAACTCGAGCAGCTGCTCGGGCTGTCGCTCACCTCGCTGGCCGGGCTGGCCACGTGCGTGACCGCCCTGGACCTGCTGGACGGGCTGCCGGAGGGGGACTGACGCTCAGGCAGGCCAGTCGACGCTCAGGTACTGGGTCTCGGTGAACGCCTGCAGGCCCTCCCGGGCGCCCTCCCGGCCCAGGCCGCTCTGCTTCATTCCGCCGAAGGGTGCCGCGGGGTCGGAGACGACGCCACGGTTCACCCCGACCATGCCGGCGTCGATGCGCTCGGCCAGCCGCAGCGCCGTGTGGAGGTCGCGGCTGTACACGTAGGCGGCCAGCCCCATCTCCGTGGCGTTGGCCAGCTCGATGAGCTCGGCGTCGGAGCGGTAGGTGACCACCGGTGCGATCGGACCGAAGATCTCCTCGGTCACCAGGTCGGCCCCGGCCGGCACGTCGGCGAGCACGACCGGCGGGCACCAGTACCCGCTCCCGCGGGGAACGGCGGCCTCCGCCACCACCCGGGCACCGGCCGAGCGGGCCCGGTCGACCAGCCCGGCGACCCGCGCCACCGCTCGGGCATTGATCAACGGGCCGACCTCGGTGGCCGGGTCGGCTCCAGGCCCCACGCGCAGCGCCTGCACCCGCTCGGCGAGCAGCCCGGTGAACGCATCGGCGACGTCGGCGTGCACCAGGAAGCGGTTGGCCGCGGTGCACGCCTGACCGCCGCCACGGAACTTGGCGATCATCGCTCCGTCCACGGCCGCGGACAGGTCGGCGTCCGCGGTGACCACGAAGGGGGCGTTGCCGCCCAGCTCCATGGAGGCGTTGAGCACCCGGTCGGCGGCCTGGTGCAACAGCAACCGGCCGACCGGGGTGCTGCCGGTGAACGAGACCTTGCGAACCCGCGGGTCGGCGAGCCAGGCGCCGACCACCACGCCCGGATCGGTGGTGGGCACCACGTTGACCACTCCGTCGGGCACGCCGGCCCGGGCCAGCAGCCGGGCGATGGCCAGCGCCGTCAGCGGTGTCTCGGCCGCCGGCTTGACCACGACGGTGCAGCCGGCCGCCAGGGCGGGGGCGATCTTGCGGGTCACCATCGCCGCCGGGAAGTTCCAGGGCGTCACCAGTGCGGCCACCCCCACGGGCCGCTGGGTGACCAGCGTCCGCGCCCCGCCGCCGGGCGCGGGGCTGACGGTCCCGTCGGAGCGGACCGCCTCCTCGGCGTACCAGCGGAAGAACTCGGCCGCGTAGCCGACCTCGGCGCGGGCGTCGGACAGCGCCTTGCCGTTCTCCGCGGTGATCAGCGCGGCCAGCTGCTCCAGGTCGGCACGCATCAGCTCGAAGACCGAGTGCAGCACCGTCGACCGCTGCCGGGGCGGGGTGGCCGCCCAGTCGGCCGCGGCCGCGGCCGCGGCGTCGACCGCTGCTGCGGCGTCCGGGGCGCCGGCGTCGGCGACCTCCGCGATCGTCGTCCCGTCGGCGGGGTCGTCCACGGCGAACCGGCCGGAGGAACCGCTCCGCCACTGCCCGCCGATCCAGACGCCGGCTGCCGCGTCCAAGCCGGCCACCAGCTCGTCCACGGCGGTCACGCGGCGGCCCGGCCCAGCTCGGCGAGGACGTCGGCGAGGACGTCGAGGCCCTCGGTCAGCAGCTCGTCGCTGATGGCCAGCGGGGGCAGCAGCCGCAGGACGTTGCCGTAGGTGCCGCAGGTGAGCACCACCACGCCGCGGGCGTGGCAGCCGGCGGCGACCGCCGAGGTGAGGGCGGCGTCGGGCTCGCGGCCACCGGGGTGCACCAGCTCCACGGCCACCATCGCCCCGCGGCCGCGGACGTCGCCGATCCGCGGGTCGGCGGCCTGCAGGGAGCGCAGCCGGGGCAGCACCAGCGCCTCGACCTCGCGGGCCCGCTGGACCATCGACTCGGCCTCGATCGTCTCGATGGTGGCCAGCGCCGCCGCACATGCCAGCGGGTTGCCCCCGTAGGTCCCGCCCAGACCGCCGGCGTGGACGGCGTCCATGATCTCGGCCCGGCCGGTGACGGCCGACAGGGGCAGCCCGTCGGCGATGCCCTTGGCGCTGACCACCAGGTCCGGGACGACGCCCTCGTGCTCGATGGCGAACCAGGCGCCGGTGCGGGCGAAGCCGGACTGCACCTCGTCGGCGATGAAGACGACCCCGTGCTCGCGGGCCCATTCCGCCAGGGCGGCCAGGAACCCGGGCGCGGGGACGATGAACCCGCCCTCCCCCTGGATCGGCTCGATGACGATCGCGGCCAGGTTGCCCGCACCGACCTGCTTGTCGATCACGGCCAGGCTGCGGGCGGCAGCCTCGCGGCCGTCGAGGCCGGGCTCGTCCCGGTAGGGGTAGGACATCGGGGCCCGGTAGACCTCCGAGGCGAACGGTCCGAAGCCATGCTTGTAGGGCATCGACTTGGCGGTCAGCGCCATCGTCAGGTTCGTCCGCCCGTGATAGGCGTGGTCGAAGGCCACCACGGCCGATCGGCCGGTGTGCACGCGGGCGATCTTGACGGCGTTCTCCACCGCCTCGGCGCCGGAGTTGAACAGGACCGAGCGCTTCTCGTGGTCACCGGGGGTGAGCCGGTTGAGCTGCTCGGCGACGGCGACGTAGCCCTCGTACGGCGTGACCATGAAGCAGGTGTGGGTGAACGCCGCCGCCTGGTCCCGCACGGCCCGCACGACCCGGGGCGCGGCCGAGCCGACGGTGGTCACCGCGATGCCCGACCCCAGGTCGATGAGCACGTTGCCGTCGACGTCCTCGATCACGCCGCCCTCGGCCCGCCGGGCGTACGTCTGCATCGTCGACCCCACCCCGGAGGCCACGGCGGCGCGGCGGCGGTCGGCCAGCGCACGGGAGGCCGGTCCGGGGATCTCGGTCACCAGCCGCCGGGCCTGCAGGAGCGGCTCGGGCCCCTCCAGCGACTGGGTCGGCGAGGCCGTAGCGATCGGAGGGGTCAGGGAGGTCGGAAGGGCCACACCGACATCCTGGAACGCCGCGGCGATGCCGTCTAATGCTTACTGGTACCGCAGTCCATGCCCCAGAGGCATGGACCGGGCATGCTGGCCCCATGGAACTGCGGACGCTGTCCACCTTCGTCACGGTCGCCGAGCTCGGGTCGGTCAGCGCCGCCGCCGTGGCCGTGCGGGTGACCCAGCCGGCGCTCTCCCGGCAGATCCGCCAGCTGGAACGCGAGCTCACGGTGCCGTTGTTCGACCGGCACGGCGGCCGGCTGCGGCTGAGCTCGGCCGGGCGCCACCTGCTGCCGATGGCCCGTAGCGTGCTCGACCAGGCGCGGGCGACGACCTCGGCCGCGGAGGCGCTGGCCGCCGGGCGCCTGGTGTCGCTGGCGATGGCGGCGCCCACGACGACCCTCACCGATGTCATCGCGCCGTTCCTGGCCACACTGCAGCCCACCGACCCGGCGACGACCGTCGTCGAGATCGGCGCTGCCGGGGCGCTCGACGCGCTGCGCACCGGCGTGGACCTCGCGGTGATCACCACGCCACCACCGAACCCCTGGGCCTGGCGGACCCTCGCCGTCCTGCCGCTGTGGGCGTACGTGCCCCGCGGTCACCGGCTGGCCGACCGCGACGACGTCGGCCTGGCCGAGCTGGTGCGTGAGCCCCTGGTGCTCCTGGCGGACACCTTCCGCCCGCGGCAGATCCTGAACGAGGCGCTGGCCACCGACGCGCTGCCCAGCCCGCAGGTCATCGAGTGCAGCAACGCCCAGGTGGCCCAGGCGCTGGCCGCCGCCGGGCGCGGGGTCGCCGTCGTGTCCGACGACCCGCGGTTCGACCTGCACGGGCTCCGGGTCCGGAGCAGCGCCGGACACCTGCACATCACCCTGCACGCGGCCTGGGACCCCGCCCACCACGCGAGCGGCACGCTCGCCTCGATCGCCGAGCGGCTCGCGGCCTTCTGCGCCGACCGGTACCCCGCGGCCGGGCCGCACGCTGCGCGAACCGCCGAGGTCGATGACTGACCCACGCCGTTGCGCGGTACCCCCAGGGCATGGCCGCAGACCAGCCCGATCCCGGCGACGACGTCACGCTCACCTTCGGCGGTACCGCGACGACGCTGCTGCGGCTGGGGCCGTTCGTGCTGCTGACCGACCCGAACTTCCTGCACCGGGGCCAGTGGGCGCACCTGGGCTACGGGCTGCGCACCCGGCGACTGACCGAGCCGGCCCTGCAGGCGACCCAGCTGCCCGACCTGGACGCCGTCCTGCTCTCGCACATGCACGGCGACCACTGGGACCGGATCGCCACCCGGTCCCTGCCCAAGGACACCCCGGTGGTGAC
Source organism: Modestobacter sp. (assembly GCA_025963425.1). Taxonomy (GTDB): domain Bacteria; phylum Actinomycetota; class Actinomycetes; order Mycobacteriales; family Geodermatophilaceae; genus Modestobacter. The sequence goes on from JAOPUQ010000110.1 coordinate 22,795, forward strand.
CACCCCGGAGGCGGCGGCCTGCCTGGCCGACCGCGGCTTCACCGGCACCGCGGACCTGCGGCCCTGGCAGATCCACGAGCTGACCCGCGGCGACGACACCCTGCGGATCACCTCGGTGCCCGGCGTCCACGGCCCCGGTCCGCTGGCCCGGTTGCTGCCGCAGGTCATGGGCAGCGTGCTGGAGCTGATCCGCGGCGGCGTCGCCGGGCCGGAGGTCACCTGGCGCGGCTACATCACCGGCGACAGCCTCTTCCGGCCGGTGCTCGGCGAGGTGCTGGAGCGGTGCGGTCCGCTCGACGTCCTGATCCCCCACCTCGGTGGCACCAAGGTCGCCGGCGTCACGCTGACCATGGACGGCCGCCAGGGCGCCGACCTGGTCGAGCTGCTGCGCCCGCCGGTCACCGTGCCGGTCCACTACGACGACTACGGGCGGTTCACGAGCCCGCTGGGCGACTTCGTCGCCGAGGTCGCCGACCGCCGCCTGCCCGGGGAGCTCCGCACGGTGGGCCGCGGCGAGACGATCTCGCTGCGCGCCTGAGCGCCGCTGCCTCGGGCGAAGCTCAGCGACCGGCCAGGCGCATCGCCCGGGCCTGGACGTCGGCGCGCAGCGCGGCCTCGTCGACGGTCGTGGAGACGCCGTCACGCACCACCTGCCGGCCGGCCACCCAGGTGTCGCGCACGTGCCGGGAGCCCACCGACCAGACCAGGTGGGTCACCAGGTCCAGGGCGTCGCCGACCGGCACGAAGGCGATGTCCTCGCTGTCGACATGCACCAGGTCCGCGCGGCGCCCGGTGGTGAGCTGACCGAGGTCCTCCCGGCCGATCGCCGCGGCCGCGGCGCCGCTGGCCAGCCAGAACGCCTCCGGCGCGGTGAGCGCCGTGGCGTCCCGCTCGCGCAGCCGGGCCAGCTGGGCGGCCAGCCGCAGGTCCTCGAACAGGTCGAGGTTGTCGTTGGACGCCGGACCGTCGGTGCCCATGCCCACCCGGATGCCCTGGTCGAGCATGTCCCGCAGCCGGGCGGTGCCGCTGGCCAGCTTCGTGTTGCTGCCCGGACAGTGCGCCACCGCGACGTCGTACTCCCGCCACAGCTCCAGGTCGCCGTCGTCCATGTGCACGCAGTGCGCGCCCAGCACCCGGCCACCGAGCACGTCGTGCGCGGCCAGCAGCGAGGGCACGCTCAGGCCGTGGGTGGCCAGCAGCTCGTCGCCCTCGGTGGCGGTCTCCGCGACGTGCACGGTGAGCAGCAGGTCGTGCTTGCGGGCGGCCTCGGCCGCCTGGGTCAGCACCGGCAGCGGCACCGTGTAGGCCGAGTGCGGGCCGATGCCGTACTCGACCAGCCCGTCGCCGGCCGCCCCCGCGGCCAGCCGCAGCGCGGTGTCCAGCTGCTCGTCGAAGCTGCCGAAGCCGGGCAGCCCGATCAGCGGGTTGGCGATCACCGCGCGGGCGCCGGTCTCCGTCACCGCCGCGGCGATCCGCTCGGGGTGGAAGTACATCTCCACGCTCGCAGTGACCCCGTGCCGCAGCATCTCCGCCGACGCCGCGGTCATCGCCACCTCGACGTCCTCCGGAGTGAGTCGTGCCTCACGCGGCCACATCACCTCGCGCAGCCAGCGGTCCAGTGGCAGGCCCTCGCCCTGGCCGCGGAACAGCACCATCGGCGCGTGCGAGTGGGTGTTGACCAGCCCCGGGGTGAGGACGCCGGGCAACACGGTGACCTGCGCATCCCCGGCGTCGGGGGCCTCGGCGGCCGGCCCGACCCAGCGGATCAGCCCGTCCTCGACGTCGACGACCGCATCGGGGATGACGCTGCCGGCCCGGTCGCCGACGACCACGGCCCGGGCGGTGAAGCGCTCCATGGCCCGACGGTAGAGGAACCCTCGCGGCCGGCCGACCGTTGGGGAGCGCGTGCCGACGGCTGCTGCCGCCGACCCGGGCGGACTCACGGGGATAGTGCTCGACGCGATGGACAGTCTCGGCGCCCTCGGCGTCGGACTCGCCATCCTGGCCGAGACGGTCATCCCACCCATCCCCAGCGAGGTGGTCCTGCCGATCGCCGGCTACCTCGCCCAGACCGGCCGGATGCACGTGGTCGCGGTCTTCCTGGCCGCCACCCTCGGCTCCCTGGTGGGCGCCGCACTGCTCTACGAGCTGGGCCGGGTGCTGGGCCCCGAGCGCAGCCGCCGGGTGCTGGGGCGGCTGCCACTGGTCGACGTCGAGGACGTCGAGAAGACCTTCGCCTGGTTCGAGCGGCACGGGCGCTCGGCGGTGCTGATCGGCCGGCTGGTCCCGGTCGTCCGCAGCTTCGTCTCCGTGCCCGCCGGCGTGGTGCGCATGCCCTGGCCGCAGTTCCTGCTCTACACCGCCATCGGCAGCGCGCTGTGGAACGGCCTGCTCATCGGGGCCGGCATGGCGCTGGGCACCCAGTACGAGGTGGTCGAGTCCTACGTCGGCTACCTGGACTGGGTCCTGGTCGCCGCCGCTGTCGGCGCCGTCGGCTGGGCCCTCGTCCGGCACGTCCGGCGCCGGCGCAGCACGCTGAGCGGGTGACCGAACCCCGCACCCGACCGGTCGTCGTCGCCTTCGACGTCAACGAGACGCTGCTGGACCTGGCCCCGGTCCGCGCGGCACTGATCGAGCACGGCCACCCCGCCGACCTGCTGCCGACGGTGTTCGCCCGCACCCTGGCCACCGGGTTCGCGCTCACCGTGGCCGGCAGCTGGTGCACCTTCCGACAGGCCTTCGACGGCGCCCTCGCCCAGCTCACCGAGCTTCCCGACGACGGGCGCTCCGCCGTCGCCGACGCCTTCGGCGAGCTGGTCCCACACCCCGACGCCGAGCCGGCGCTGCGCCGGCTCACCGAGGCCGGGGTGCGCGCGGTGACCCTGACCCACGGGTCGCCCGGGGTCGCCGAGGCCGGGCTGTCCCGGGGTGGCCTGACGCCGCTGGTGGAGCGGACGCTCAGCTCGGAGGTCATCCGGGCCTGGAAGCCCGCCCGGGCGCCCTACCTGTGGGCCGCCGGGGTGTGCGACGTCCTGCCCGAGCAGCTGGCGCTGGTCGCGGTGCACGCCTGGGACGTCCACGGCGCGCAGCGGGCCGGCCTGACCGGCGGCTGGTGCGCGCGGGCCGAACGGGTGCACGCCCCGGTCTTCGACGCCCCGCACGTCCGGGGCGGTTCCCTCCTCGAGGTGGTGGACGCGCTGCTCGCGCTGCCCCCGCACGGATGAACGGGCGCGCCGCCGCGGGCACCGTGCACTAGCGTCATCGCCCGAACGCAGGGGGTGGGCACACCCCGCCGCGACGACGATGGGGCCCATCCGTGTCCGACCGCCAGGACGAGCAGCGACCCGCGCCCGACGGAGACAGCGCCGCGGCCTGGTCGGCCGCGCCCGCCCGACGCACCGACGACCAGCGCTGGCCGGCCGGCCTGGACAGCTGGCCCACCACCGGCCAGCACGGCGAGCAGGCGGACGGGGACGGCGCCGGCGGCGACCAGCGTCCGCCGTGGGGGGTCGGCCCCGACACCGGGCCGGCCGGTGCTCCCGCCGTGTCGTCCGGGGGGCAGCCCAGCTGCGGCCAGCGGGCCGGTCAGGCCGGCCCGGCCGGGCCGCCGTCCAGCTGGTGCGGGGCCGCCGTCCCCGCCAGCGGGTGGCGGCGGTTCGTGCACAAGGCCAGCGGCGACGTCGACATGCAGGTGCTGCACGACCACGTCGTCGCCCGCTGCCGGGCGGTCATCGAGATCCCCTACGACTCCCACCTGGTCACCGGCGGGCTGATCGACCTCGACCGGGTCGCCGGCCCGACCCGCCGGGCCTACCTCGAGCTGGCCGCGGCGGTGGCCGACGGCTTCGCGCTTCCGCCGCTGCAGCGGAAGCCGGTCGCGCAGGCCTGATGTCCTCGAGCTGGCCGCGGGAGGTCGCCACACCGCTGGGGCCGGCCCGGGTGCACCGGGACGAGCCGGACGCCGTCCCCCGCGGCACGCTGGTCCTCGGTTCCGGCGCCGGGGGCGGTGTGGACTCGGCCGACCTGACCCGGTTGGCGCGCGCCGCCGCATCGGCCGGCTGGCGAGCGCTGCGCGTCGAGCAACCGTGG
>JAOPUQ010000095.1 GCA_025963425.1 Modestobacter sp.
TCGCCGTCCCGCTCGACGACGGTGAACAGGTGGTCCTGCGGCGCGAGCGCGTCCCGCATCGTGGCCGTGTGCAGGCCCACCCCGACGACGCCCCAGTCCGAGCACCCCTGTTCGGCGAGGTCGTCGAAGTAGACGAGCTGGTGGGCGCGGTGGAAGCCGCCCACGCTCAGGTGGACGACCGCCGGGGTCAGCGAGGCCCGGTCGTAGGTGGGCACACGGACGCGGGTCGCGTGCAGGGGCAGCGTCTGGTCGCACAGCGCGACGGCGTCGAGGACGGTGCTGGCGGTGGGGAACGTGGCTGGCTGGTCCATCTGCGGTCCTCCTCATCTGCCATCTACGCCGGCGGCTCGGGTCCGGGCACTGCGGGGTGCCGGTCGGGCACCGCGGCCGCGGGGGCGGCTACGGCGTCCACCGGCAGGGGACGTGCATCGGTGAGCACTCTGCGGGAGGCTCCGGGGCGCTCCGTCGGCGTCGTGCGTCCCCGGTGGCGCGGCCGCACCGCGTTGCTTCACGCAGGCGGCGCAGCTGTTGAACGCCGGACGATACTCGTGCCCTGCTGTGCGCCCGCTGAACCCACTTGGCCTGGGTGACCTGCGTCACAGTAGAGACGCCCGCCGTCCGCCACGGGGTGTGGTCGGACGAGCCGGAACCCGGCCACCGGCCTGCGCGGTAGGCTGGCGGTGTGACCGGCGGGTTCCTTCTTCTCCGGCCGTGCTGACCTGATCCGATCAGACAGCACGGCGACCCCTCCTGCGTGAGGGGTTTTTTTCTGCCCGCCGCCGGTACGAGCACCCAGGAGCGCCCACGATGAGCCAGCCGGCCAGCCAGCCGACCACCGAGCCGACCGCCGACGGGGTGCCCCCGCACCGCTACACCCCGGCCCTGGCGCAGTCCATCGAGCTCGCCTGGCAGGACCGCTGGGAGCGCGAGGGGACCTTCCACACCCCGAACCCGACCGGTGCGCTCAGCGAGGGGTTCGAGCGGGTCGCCGACCGCCCCAAGGCCTTCGTGATGGACATGTTCCCGTACCCCTCCGGTGCCGGGCTGCACGTCGGCCACCCGCTGGGCTACCTCGGCACCGACGTGACCAGCCGCTTCCTGCGCATGGACGGCCACAACGTGCTGCACCCGATGGGCTACGACGCCTTCGGGCTGCCGGCCGAGCAGTACGCCGTGCAGACCGGCCAGCACCCGCGGGTCACCACCGAGGCCAACATCACCGCCATCGCCGCGCAGCTGCGCAGGCTGGGCGTGGACCACGACACCCGGCGCACCTTCGCCACCATCGATCCGGGCTACTACAAGTGGACCCAGTGGATCTTCAAGCAGATCTTCGAGGCGTGGTTCGACCCGGACGCCGACAAGGCGCGCCCGATCGCCGAGCTGGTGGCCGAGCTGGACGCCGGCACCCGTCAGCCGGCGCCGGGCACCAACGAGACCGGGCGGCCCTGGGCCGAGCTGTCCGAGGTCGAGCGCCGCCGCGTGGTCGACGCGCACCGGCTGGCCTACCGGCACGAGGCGCCGGTCAACTGGTGCCCCGGGCTGGGCACGGTGCTGTCCAACGAGGAGGTCACCGCCGACGGGCGCTCCGAGCGGGGCAACTTCCCGGTGTTCCGGCGCCCGCTTGCCCAGTGGATGATGCGGATCACCGCCTACGCCGAGCGCCTGCTGACCGACCTGGACCGGCTGGACTGGTCGGAGTCACTGAAGCTGATGCAGCGCAACTGGATCGGCCGGTCGACCGGCGCCAAGGTCCGTTTCGTGGCCGGCGTCGAGACCGTCGAGGTCTTCACCACGCGCCCGGACACGCTGTTCGGGGCGACCTATCTGGTGCTGGCCCCCGAGCACCCGCTGGTCGCGGCGCTGACCGCCGACCGCTGGCCGGACGGCGCCGACCCGCGCTGGACCAACGGTGCGGCAACGCCGGCGGAGGCCGTGGCCGCCTACCAGCGGCAGGCGTCGCGGCGCTCGGAGCTGGACCGGCAGGCCGAGGGGCGGGAGAAGACCGGCGTCTGGCTGGGGACGGGTGCGATCAACCCGCTGACCGGCCGTGAGCTGCCGGTGTTCATCGCCGACTACGTGCTCACCGGCTACGGCACCGGCGCGATCATGGCGGTGCCCGGTGAGGACGCCCGCGACTGGGAGTTCGCCGAGGCGTTCGGCCTGCCCGTCGTCCGCACGGTGCAGCCGCCGGCCGACTTCGACGGCGGCGCGTACACCGGCGCCGGCCCGATGATCAACTCCTCCAACGAGCGGCTGTCGCTGGACGGGCTGGACAAGTCCGCGGCCATCGCCACGGTCACCGAGTGGCTGGTGCAGCACGGCCACGGCGAGGCGACGACGACCTACAAGCTGCGCGACTGGCTGTTCAGCCGGCAGCGCTACTGGGGCGAGCCGTTCCCGATCGTCTACGACGCCGACGACCTGCCGATCGCCGTGCCGGACTCGATGCTGCCGGTGCTGCTCCCCGAGGTCGACGACTACTCGCCGAAGACCTTCGCCGACGACGACGACACGTCCCTGCCCGAGCCGCCGCTGTCCCGCGCCGCCGAGTGGGTGACGGTCACCCTGGACCTGGGTGACGGACCGAAGACCTACCGCCGCGAGACCAACACGATGCCCAACTGGGCCGGCTCGTGCTGGTACTACCTGCGTTACCTGGATCCCGCGAACGACGAGCGGTTCGTCGACCCTGAGTTGGAGAGCTACTGGATGGGCCCGCGCTCGGCCGGGGACACCGGTGGGGTGGACCTGTACGTCGGTGGCGTCGAGCACGCGGTGCTGCACCTGCTCTACGCCCGGTTCTGGCACAAGGTGCTGTTCGACCTGGGGCACGTCAGCAGCGAGGAGCCGTTCCGCCGGCTGGTGAACCAGGGCTACATCTCGGCCTTCGCCTACACCGATGCCCGCGGCTTCTACGTGCCCGCGGCCGAGGTCGTGGAACGGGACGGGCAGTTCCTGTTCGAGGGTGAGCGGGTCACCCGCGAGTACGGGAAGATCGGCAAGAGCCTGAAGAACATGGTCACGCCGGACGAGATGATCGAAGCCTTCGGCGCCGACACCTTCCGGGTGTACGAGATGTCGACCGGTCCACTGGAGCAGTCCCGCCCGTGGGAGACCAAGGCCGTCGTCGGCTCGCAGCGTCTGCTGCAGCGGGTCTGGCGCGTGGTGGTCGACGAGGAGACGGGGCAGGCGCGCGTCGCCGACACCGAGCCCGGCGCCGACACCTCCCGGGCGCTGAACCGGGCCATCGAGGCCGTGCGGGACGGCTTGGGCACGCTGCGGTTCAACATCGCCATCGCCCGGATCACCGAGCTGACCAACCACCTGACCCAGGCATACGGCCCGGGGACGGCGGTGCCGCGCTCGGTCGCCGAGCCGCTGGTGCTGCTGCTGGCCCCGCTGGCGCCGCACGTGGCGGAGGAGATGTGGTCCCGGCTGGGCCAGGCCGACTCCGTGGCGTGGGCGCAGTTCCCGGTGGCCGAGGAGCGCTGGCTGGTCGACGACACCGTGCAGGTGGCGGTCCAGGTCAACGGCAAGGTGCGCGCCCAGGTCTCGGTGCCCGCCGACGCGGACGCGGCCACGCTGGAGGCGGCTGCCCGGGCCGACGAGCGGATCGTCGGCTACCTGGACGGCGCGACCGTCCGTCGTGTCGTCGCGGTGCCCAGCCGGCTGGTCAACTTCGTCCTGGGCTGAGAAAGGACCCGCTGCGCGCTTCAGCCCGCCGGTCAGGCGGCGAGGGCGGGTGCCAGCGCCCGGCGCATCGCCGCCTCGACCGGGTCGAGCGCCTCGGCGACGGTCACGTCGCGACCGAGCTCGGCCGACAGCGAGGTGACGCCGGCGTCGACGATGCCGCACGGCACGATCGCGCTGAAGTCGGTCAGGTCGGGGTCGCAGTTGAGCGCGAAGCCGTGCATGGTCACGCCCCGGGCGACGCGGACGCCGATGGCCGCGACCTTGCGGTCCGGGCCCCGGTCGTCGGCGCGCACCCAGACCCCGCTGCGGCCCTCGACCTGCTCGGTGGCCAGGCCGAAGCCGGCACAGACCTCGATGAGCGCGGTCTCCATGCGGCGGACGTGCGCGACGACATCGACGGGGTCCGGCAGAGCCACGATCGGGTAGCCCACCAGCTGGCCGGGGCCGTGCCAGGTGATCTTCCCGCCCCGGTCGACGTCGATGACCGGCGTGCCGTCGGCGGGCCGCTCGTGCGGCTCGGTGCGCCGGCCGGCGGTGTACACCGGCGGGTGCTCCAGCAGGAGCAGGGTGTCCGGCCCGGTGCCGTCGACCCGCTTCCCGTGCACCTCGCGCTGGTGGGCCCACGCCTGCTCGTAGGGGACCAGACCCGCTCGCACGACCGCCAGCTCGCTCATGGCCCCAGCCTATGCCGGGGGGTCAGCGCAGCCGGCGCGGCGGGATGCGGGTATCCACGGCCTGCCCCGCGGCACCGCGCTGCACCCGGTACGCCGCCTTGCCCGGCCGGTCGGCGACGGCCTCGGCGAGCTCGGTGCCCCGGTAGCTGTGCGATGCGGCGGCGGGTGGTGTCGGCGGCGGCCACGATCCGCGCGAACGAGGCGGTCAGCGCGGCCTGGGCCCCCACGGCCACGACGCCCCACAGCCGGCCCTCGACGTTGATCGGCGCCCCGACCACGGCACGGATCGCGAACCTGCGGACCACTTCGGTGACCGGGCCGTAGGCGGCGGCAGTTTCTCGCCGTCGTCGGCAGGCGCTGGCAGACAGAACTGAACGGGCGATCCGGCTCCACCGACCGCCCTCACTCGGCCACGACTGAGCCGCACGCTTGTGCGCCGAGAACTCGGCACTTGCTGCGCCCCGAGTAACGGCTGTAGATGCGGGGCCCGACTACAGCCGTTCGGATGCAGCTGCGGGCGCCATCTCCACTCGCCGCGATACAGGTCGCGGCCTGTGGACGGCTCCCGGGCCTGTGGACGACGCCAGCACGAGGTCGGCCGCGCGCCCTACCGTCCCGGCATGCCCATCGATCCCGCGGTCCGACACGCCCCGGTGGTGCCCGGTTACGTCCTGGAGCACCTTCTCGGCCGTGGGGGTTCCGGCGAGGTGTGGCGCGCCCGGCCTCGCGGTGGCGGTGCGCCGGTGGCCGTGAAGGTGCTCGTCCGTGGGGACCCGGAACGCCAGGTCCGCGAGGCGGCGATGCTGAGCGAGCTGGACCACCCGCACCTGGTCCGGCTGCACCGGGTGGTGCGCCGCGAGGTGCGCGGTGGCGGCACGGAGGTCGCCCTGGTGCTGGACCTGCTGGCCGGGGGCAGCCTGGCGTCCCTGCTCGCCCGCCGCGGTCGGCTCCGTCCCGGCGAGGTGGTCACCACCGTGGCCCCGGTTGCCGCGGCGCTCGCGCAGGCCCATGACCGCGGGGTGGTCCATGGCGACCTGTCGCCGGGCAACGTGGTGTTCACCGCCGAGGGGCGCCCGGTGCTCACCGACCTGGGCACCGCACGCCTGGTGGGGGAGGCCGGCCGGGCCGAGGTCACGCCGGCCTACGTGGATCCGGTGGTCGCCCGGGGGGGTGCGCCCGGCCCCGCCTCGGACGTCTTCGGAGTGGCGGCGGCCGCCTTTCACGCCCTGACCGGGATCGCGCCGTGGAACGCCGCCGACCCGGCCGGCACCCTGGCGGTGGCGTCGCGGGGGGAGGTGCCCGACCTGGCGCTGCTGGCCCCCGATGCGCCCGCCGAGCTGGTCGGCGTGGTGGAGCGTGGCCTGTCCCTGGAACCGCACCTGCGCGGCTCGGCGGCGGCCTTCGCCCTGGACCTGCGGCACGCCTGCCGGCCCGAGCCGGTGCGGTTGCCCACCCCGGGTGTCCCGGACGAGGTGCTCGGGCTGACCGGCCGCGGTCCACGGACCGAGCTGACCCACCAGGTCGCCGACCGTCGCTCCCGGGCGGCACACGCCGCGCCCGTGGTCCCGGGCCGGCTCGCCGGGATCCGTTCGGTGCTCACCCGTGCCCGGGGCGGTGTCCTCGCCGAGCCCGTGCCGGTCCGCGAGCGGCTCGGGCCGCTGCTGCGGCGGTGCGCGGTGTCCCTCACCGCCCTCGTGGCCGTGGTCGCCGCCCTGGTGGGGGCCGCGTGGCTGGGCGCGGGGTGGGGCGGGGGCAGGACCGACCCGGTGCCGGCGGCGGAAACGGCCGGTGTGGCGCGTCAGGTGCCCGGGGCCGCGGGACCGGGGAGCACGGCCGAGGCCCCGCCCGTACCGACCCCGCAGGTGTCGATCCCCGCAGCACCCGCCTCGACCGTCGAGGTGCCCACCGAGCCGCCGCCCGCGGCTCCCGAGCTGGGCACGGGTGATCTGGAGGGCTGGGCGGCGCTGCTCGGCCAGCTCTACGCCCGCCGGTCCGGTGCCTACGTCGCCACCGACGTGGCGCAGCTGTCCGCCGTCTACAGCGCCGACAGCGACCTGTTGCGCCGGGACGCCGACCAGGTCATGGCGCTGGCCGCGGCCGGGGAGACGGTGACCGGGTTCGCGCCGGCCGTGCGCCGGGTGACCGCGGTGGCCGGGGACGGCCGCTCGGTGGTGGTCGATCTGGTGGACGAGGTGCCGGGGTACCGCGTCGTTCCGGCGGGGGAGCCGGCCGGCCCGGCCCGGGAGGTGGCCGGTCGCGGGCCGGCCGAGGTACGGATGACCCTGCGCCGTACCGAGCAGGGCTGGCGCATCGTCGACGCCACCCGGCGGGGCTGAGTCCGGTGTCCCGCCGGCCGGGGTGCCCCATCGTCGGGGCCCGACGCGGTCAGCCCGTGCGGACCGCCGCCCGCAGCGCCGCCTCGAGGTCGTGGTGGGTGAAGGGGAAACCCGCGGCGGTCAGCGCGGCGGGCACGGCCCGCTGGCCGGCCAGCACGCCGACCCGGGCGAACTCGCCGAGCACCACCCGCAGCGCGGCGCCGGGGACCGGCAGCACCGCCGGCCGGTGCACCACCCGGCCGAGCGCCGCGGTGAACTGTGCGTTGGTGACCGGCGTCGGGGCGCTGAGGTTGACCGGGCCGGACACCGGGGCGGTCAGCAGGAAACGGATGGCGTCGACCTCGTCGGTCAGGCTGATCCACGGCAGGTACTGCCGCCCGGATCCCAGCCGGCCGCCCAGGCCGAGCCTGAAGAGCGGCAACATCCGGGCCAGCAGGCCACCGGGGCCGAGCACCAGCCCGGTGCGCAGCGTGGCCACCCGGACGCCGGCCTCGACGGCCGGTGCCGTGGCCGCTTCCCAGGCGACGCAGACGCGGGCCAGGAAGTCGTCGCCGGCCGGCGCCGACTCGTCGACCACCCGGTCCCCGGTGTCGCCGTACCAGCCGACCGCCGAGCCGGACAGCAGCACGCGGTCGCGGGTGGGGTCGGCGGCTGCGGCGTCGGCCAGCGCCTGGCTGACGGTCGCGGTCCCATCGACCCGGCTCTCCAGCACCTGGCGCTTGTGCGCGGCAGTCCAGCGGTGGTCGGCGACCCCCACGCCGGCCAGGTGCACCACGGCATCGACGTCGGTCAGCAGGGCCGGGTCGATCCGCCGGTGCTGGGGGTCCCAGCGGTGTTCGTCGGCCCGTCGCGGGGTGCGCCGGACCAACCTGATCACCTCGTGGCCGTCCTCGACCAGGGTCGGCACCAGCCGGCTGCCGATCAGCCCGGAGGAACCGGTGACCGCGACCTTCAAGGGAGCCTCCTGGGCAGACGTACCGGGGCGGAAGACGACGAAGGGGCCCCGGCGGATCCGCCGGGGCCCCGATCCAGGCAGGTCAGACGAGTCCGAGCTCGCCCTGGAACTGGCCCGCTTCCAGGCGCTCGCGCACCGTGGTGAGGAAGCGGGCGGCGTCCGCGCCGTCGACGATCCGGTTGTCGTAGGTCAGGGCCAGGTAGACCATCGAACGGACGGCGATGACCTCACCGAGTTCCGGGTCCTGCACCACGACCGGGCGCTTGACCACGGACCCGACGCCGAGGATCGCCACCTGCGGCTGGTTGATGATCGGGGTGTCGAACAGGGCGCCCCGGCTGCCGGTGTTGGTGAGCGTGAACGTGCCGCCACCGAGCTCGTCCGGGGTGACCTTGTTGGTGCGGGTCCGCTCCGCCAGGTCGGCGATCTTCCGGGCGATCCCGGCCAGGCTGAGGTCACCCGCGCCCTGGATGACCGGGACGAGCAGGCCGCGCTCGGTGTCCACCGCGACTCCGAGGTTCTCGGAGTCGTGGTAGGTGACCGTCCCGGCGGCCATGTCGACCGAAGAGTTCACCGCCGGGTGGGCCTTGAGCGCCTCGACCGCGGCCTTCGCGAAGAACGGCAGGAACGACAGCTTGACGCCCTCGCGGGCGGCGAAGTCGTTCTTCACCTGGTTGCGCAGGTTCGCGATCCGGGTGACGTCGGCCTCCACCACGGTGGTGAGCTGGGCGCTGATCTCCAGCGACTCCACCATCCGCTTGGCGATGACCGTGCGCAGCCGGGACATCTTCTCGGTACGGCCACGCAGCGACGGGTCGGCGGTGGCGGCGGCCGACGGCTTGGTGCTCGCCGCGGCCGCAGGTGCCGCCGGCGCGGCCGGGGCCTCGGGAGCGGCCGGCGTGGCGGCAGCCAGCACGTCCTGCTTGCGGATGCGGCCACCGACTCCCGTGCCCTGCACCGTGGCCAGGTCGACGCCGTTGTCGGCGGCCAGGCGTCGCACCAGCGGGGTGACGTAGGCACCGGCGGCACCGTCGGAGGCAGCGGCCGCGGGGGCAGGCGCCGACGGGGCCGAGGAGGCCGCGGCAGGGACGCTGGGCGCCGGTGCCGGGGCCGCGGCGGGCTCCCGCGCGGCGGTGGTCTCCGCGGCGGCCGGTGGGCCGCTGTAGTCGTTCGTCCCGGACCCGTCGGTGGCACTCGCGGCAGCAACCGGCTGGGGGGCCGGCTCCGCCTTCGGTGCCGGTGCCTGCCCGGCCGCCGGTGCCGCGGGGGCCGCGGCCGGCGCGGCACCCGCGGTGCCGATGACCGCCAGCTCGGCACCGACGTCCACGGTCTCGTCCTCGGCGACGCTGATCGACAGCAGCGTGCCGGAGACGGGCGCGGGGATCTCGGTGTCGACCTTGTCCGTGGAGACCTCGAGCAGCGGCTCGTCGACGGTCACCTCGTCACCGACCGCCTTGAGCCAGCGGGTGACGGTGCCCTCGGTGACGCTCTCGCCCAGCGCCGGCATGGTCACCGAGGTGCCCTCGCCGCCGCCGGTGCCGCCGGCGGACCCGGAGTCCGCAGACGCCTGGGCCGCCGCGGGCTGGGCCGCAGCCGGCTCGGCCTGCTGCGCCGGTGCGGCGGCCTCCTGCGCGGGGGCCTCCTCGACCGGGGCCTCCTGCGCCGGGGTCTGCTGCGCCGGGGCCTGCTGCGCCGGGGCCTGCTGCGCGGGGGCGCTGGTGTCGCCGCCGATCACCGCGAGCTCCGCACCGACGTCCACGGTCTCGTCCTCAGCCACAAGGATCTTGGTGAGGACGCCCGCCGCCGGCGAGGGGATCTCGGTGTCCACCTTGTCGGTGGAGACCTCGAGGAGGGGCTCGTCGACCTCGACCTGGTCACCCTCCTGCTTCAACCATCGGGTGACCGTGCCCTCGGTGACGCTCTCGCCCAGGGCGGGCATGGTGACGGACGTCGGCATCGAAGCCAGTTCTCCTCAGGTCGGGGGATGGTGCACAGCAGGTGCGGGAAGTGTGGTCGTGCGCGGTGCCGGAGTTCAGCTGTGCGCGTGCAGCGGCTTGCCGGCCAGCGCCAGGTGGGCCTCGCCGAGGGCCTCGCTCTGGCTGGGGTGCGGGTGGATCAGCTGGGCGACCTCGTCGGGCAGGGCCTCCCAGTTGTAGATCAGCTGCGCCTCGGCGATGAGTTCGCCGACCCGGCTGCCGACCATGTGCACGCCGACCACCGGACCGTCGGTGGCGCGGATCAGCTTCACCGCGCCGGCGGTCTTGAGGATCTGGCTGCGGCCGTTGCCGCCCAGGTCGTAGGTGAGCACCTCGACGCCGTTGCCGTACTTCTCCTTGGCCTGCGCCTCGGTCAGCCCGACGGAGGCGACCTCCGGCTCGGAGTAGGTGATCCGCGGGACGCCGGCGTAGTCGATGGGCACGACCGGCAGGCCGGCCAGCCGCTCGGCGACCAGGATGCCCTCGCCGAAGCCGACGTGCGCCAGCTGCAGTGTGGGGATCAGGTCACCGACGGCCGAGATGGTCGGCACGTTGGTCTGGCAGTACCCGTCGACGAGGACGTACCCGCGGTCCATGGCTACCCCGGCCTCCTCGTAGCCCAGGCCCTGGCTCGTCGGGCCCCGGCCCACCGCGACCAGGACGAGCTCGGCCTCGAACTCCTTGCCGTTCTGCAGGGAGACCTTCACCCCGTCGGTGGTGGTCTGCACGCCGGCGACCAGGCTGCCGAGCGAGAAGTCGATCTTGCGGCGGCGGAAGGCGCGCTCGAGGAGCTTGGAGGAGGACTCGTCCTCCAGCGGCACGAGGTGGGGCAGCCCCTCGACGATGGTGACGTCGACGCCGAAGGACTTCCACGCGCTGGCGAACTCGCAGCCGATGACCCCGCCGCCGAGGATGATCGCCGAGCTGGGCACGCGGTCGAGCTGCAGCGCGTGGTCGCTGGTGATGACCTTGGTGCCGTCGATCTCGATGCCGGGCAGCGACCGGGCGTACGAACCGGTGGCCAGCAGCACGTGGCGGCCCTCGTAGGTCTGCCCGCCCACCTCGACCGCGGTGGCGGAGACCAGCTTGCCCGCGCCCTCGACGTAGGTGATCTTGCGGCTCTTGATCAGCCCCTGCAGGCCCTTGTAGAGGCGGGAGATCACGCCGTCCTTGTAGGCGTTGACGCCGTCCATGTCGATGCCGGCCAGCGACGTCTTGACGCCGAACTGCTCGCCCTCGCGGGCGCTGTCGGCGACCTCTCCGCTGTGCAGCAGGGCCTTGGTCGGGATGCAGCCGCGGTGCAGGCAGGTGCCGCCGACCTTGTCCTTCTCGATCAGGACGACGGACAGGCCGAGCTCGGCCGCCCGCAGGGCGGCGGCATAGCCACCGGAGCCACCACCGAGGATGACCAGGTCAACGGGGGTGGTCGGTGCGCTCACAGGTGCTCCTCAGGTGCTGGTGGGCCGGCAGGGGGTCGCCCTGCCGGACACGGTGGTCGTGCGCCGCCCCATCCTGCCACTCCCGGGAACGCCGCGTCCGCATGCACCGTTGGCGTGCCAGGGGAGTCGTGGCATCGGCCCCCGACCAGGGACGGGAGCACGGGATGGGGCTGTTCGACCGGCTGCGCGGACGCCGCGGGACAGGGGGTGGCGGCCGCGACCGGCGCGGCACGCTCGATCGCGCCTCGGGCTCGGCCGACCTCGCGCACCTGGAGGGGTTCGTGGCGACCCGGCGGGGCGTCGAGGGCTACGTGGAGCCGCGGACGGCGGTCACCGAGACGACGATCCTGCTGGTCGCTGCCGACGGGGAGTGGACCCGCCGGCGGATCGACGGGCCGGAGATCGCCCGCAAGCTGTCCCGCGACCTCGCCGTCCCGGTGTACGACGCGCAGGTCACCGGCTACCCGCAGCGCATGCGGGACTGGACTGCGCGGCAGCGGAAGGACCCCCGCCCCCCCACCCCTCGCAAGCTCGGGGAGGGACCCTGACGGGGGCCGTTCCAGCACGTCACGAGTCCGCGATCAGTGCCTCGATGGTGGCCAGCAGGGTCCGCACCGGCACCCCGGTGCCGCCCTTGGGTGTGTATCCCCACGGCGCCCCGGTGTTGTACGCGGGCCCGGCGACGTCGATGTGCGCCCACGGCAGCCCGGCGGGCACGAACTCGGACAGGAAGTGCCCGCCGACGAGCATGCCGCCCATCCGGTCGGCGTTGGCGTTCACCATGTCGGCGATCGGGGAGTCCAGCCCGCGGCGCAGCTCCGGCGGCAACGGCATCGCCCACATCGGCTCGCCACTGCGGACGCTGGCGGCCACCACGGCGTCGCGCAGCTCGTCGCTGCCCATCACCCCGGAGGTGCGGGTGCCCAGCGCGACCAGCTGGGCGCCGGTGAGGGTGGAGGTCTCCAGCAGGTACGCGGGGGAGTCCTCGACCGCGCGGCAGATGGCGTCGGCCAGCACCACGCGGCCCTCGGCGTCGGTGTTGGTGATCTCGACCTTGCGGCCGTTGCGGAAGGTGACCACGTCGGCCGGGCGGTAGGCGGTGCCGCTGGGCATGTTCTCCGCGATCGGCACGGTGGCGGTGACGTCGACGGGCAGGCCGAGCTCGGCCACCAGGCACACGGTGGCGATCACGGCCGCCGCGCCGGCCATGTCGCTCTTCATGTCCTCCATCTTCAGGGCGGGCTTGATCGAGATGCCGCCGCTGTCGAAGGTGATGCCCTTGCCGACCAGGGCGACGCTGGTCCGCGCCTTCTTGCCCCGGTACTCCAGGCGCAGCAGGCGCGGGGGCCGGGCCGAGCCGCCGCCGACGGCCAGGATCCCGCCGTAGCCGCCGGCGGCCAGCGCCTTCTCGTCGAGAACCTCGACCGACAGCCCCGCCTTCTTGCCGGCCGCCGCGCCCCGGTCGGCCAGCTCGGCGGGGAAGAGGTCGTTCGGCGGGGCGTTGACCAGGTCACGCACCAGGGCGACGGCGTCGGTCACCGCGCGGACGCGGGTCAGTGCGGCCTTCGCCGCCCCGGCGTCGGGCACGACCAGCTCCACCGAGGACGGCGGGGTGGGCCGGTCGGCGGTCAGGCCGGACTTGTAGGCGGTGAACTCGTAGGCGCCCAGCAGGGAGCCCTCGCCCACCGCGTGCAGGCGCTCGGCGTCCGGGGTGCCGCCCACCGCGGCGAGCAGCGTCACCACCGAGTCTCGGCCGGTCAGGGCGCGGCTGGCTGCCCCGGCGGCCCGGCGGACCGCCTCGGCGCGGTAGCCCCCCTCGGGGAGGGGAGCACCCAGGCCGGCGACCGCCACGACGGGGAAGGGGCCCTGCCCGAAGGTGGGCAGCCGGGTGACCTCGTCCTCGGCGCCACACGCACCCAGGTCGGCGAGGGCGGCGAGCAGCCGTCCGCCCAGCAGGCGGTCCACGGCGTCGGCCCCCGGCGTGCTCAGTACTCCGTCGGGTCCCTGGCCCACACCGACGACGACGGCGTCGGCGGAGAGCTTCTCGAGGGGGCGGTCGGTGGCAGAGATCGTCGGCGGCACGGCTCGATCCTAGGGACGTGCCCGGAGGACGGCGTCGCGAGGACGACGCGGCCCCGCACCCGCCCATCGCGCCCCGGGCCGCCCACTAGCGTCGTCCCGGTGAGCCCGCTGACCTCCCCCCTGCACGACCGGCATGTGGCAGCCGGCGCCAAGTTCGCCGACTTCGGCGGCTGGTCGATGCCGATCGAGTACGCCGGCGGCGGGGTGCTCGCCGAGCACACGGCCGTCCGGGAGGGCGTCGGCCTGTTCGACGTCTCGCACCTGGGGACGGCCACGGTCCGCGGCCCGGGTGCGGCCGCCTTCGTCGACTCGTGCCTGACCAACGACCTGTCCCGGATCGGTCCCGGGCAGGCGCAGTACACGCTCTGCTGCCTGCCCGACGACGAGGAGCACGCCGGGGGCGTGGTCGACGACCTGATCGTCTACCTGCACGGACCCGACGGCGTGCTGCTGATCCCCAATGCGGCCAACGCCGCCGACGTGCTGGCCCGGCTGTCCGCCGCGGCCCCCGCGGGGGTGACCGTCACCGACCGGCACACCGAGGTGGCCGTGCTGGCGGTGCAGGGTCCCCGTTCGGCGGCGGTGCTCACCGCCGTCGGGTTGCCCGCCGAGCTGGAGTACATGTCCTTCGCCGACAGCCTCGGCGCCGGCGGGGACGAGGTCACCGTCTGCCGGACCGGCTACACCGGGGAACACGGCTACGAGCTGCTGGTGGCCGCCGACCGGGCGGCGGCGCTGTGGGACGCCGTCCTGGTCGCGGGGGAGCCCGAGCAGATCCGCGCCTGTGGCCTCGGCGCCCGCGACACCCTGCGCACCGAGATGGGCTACCCGCTGCACGGCCACGAGCTGTCGCACGAGATCACGCCGAACCAGGCGCGCTCGGGCTGGGCCGTGGGGTGGGGGAAGCCGGCGTTCTGGGGTCGCGAGGCGCTCCTCGCGGAGAAGGCGGCCGGGCCGGCCCGCCGGCTCTGGGGACTGCAGGCACCGGGCCGGGGCATCCCCCGACCCGGCATGTCCGTGCTGGGAGCTGACGGCGCGGCGATCGGGGAGGTCACCAGCGGCACGTTCTCCCCGACCCTGCGGACCGGGATCGCCCTCGCGCTGCTGGACACCGCGGCCGGGGTCGGCGAGGGCGACGAGGTCGCCGTCGACGTCCGGGGCCGGCCGCAGCCGGTGACGGTCCGCCGTCCGCCGTTCGTGCCCTCGCACGTGCGCTGAGGCCCTACCGGCGGGTCGCGCCGGCCGGTAGGGCCTCAGGCGCTCCGCTTGCTCTCCTTGGTGGGCACCGGCGGGCTGGGCAGCTCGTCGGCGACGGTGGCGTCGCGGCTGCCCATCGGCTGGGGGTGGCCCTCGGTGGTGTCGGCGGCGGTCTGGTGCTCGGTCTCGGCGTTGATCTCCGCGCCCAGCAGCACCAGGTAGCAGGTCAGGTACAGCCACAGCATCAGCACGATCACCCCGGCGATGGCGCCGTAGGTCTTGTCGTAGGACCCGAAGTTGTCCACGTAGACGCTGAACAGCAGGCTCACGACCGCCCAGATGACGGTCACCACGATCGAGCCCAGGCTGACCCACCTCAGCTTCGGGGAGTCCCGGTCCGGCGCGACCCGGTACAGGACGGCGAGGGAACCGGCGATGACCCCCAGCAGCAGCACCCAGCGCACCACCTGGGCGAGGATCGTGCCGACGATGCCCAGCGGCAACAGGTCGAGCACGACCGGGACGACGGCGATCAGGGCGAAGGTGAT
The DNA here is from genome assembly GCA_025963425.1 of Modestobacter sp. GTDB lineage: Bacteria > Actinomycetota > Actinomycetes > Mycobacteriales > Geodermatophilaceae > Modestobacter. The sequence goes on from JAOPUQ010000095.1 coordinate 14,904, forward strand.
CAGGACGAAGGCGATGGCGCCCAGGGTCAGCCCCAGCGCCAGGACCTTGCGCTTGACGAACCCGCGGGTCTCGACCTCGTCGTAGGCGATGTTCACCGCGGTGATCAGGTTCCCCGTGCCGCCCGAGGCGCTCCAGAGGGCGGCCAGGATGGAGATGATCAGGCTGACGGTGAGCGCGCCGCCGCTGTTCTGCGTGATGTCGGTCAGCTGGGTGGCGAGCAGGTCGCGCGCGCTGCGGGGCAGCTGGTCCGACAGCGACTCGATCTGCCGGGTCACCTGCTCCGGGGAGGCGACCAGGCCGTAGATCGAGATGGTCGCGATCAGCGCCGGGAAGACGGCGAGGAAGGCGAAGAACGCGACCCCCGCGCCGATGATCGGCATGTTGTCGGCGTTGTTCTCCGCCCAGGCACGCTTGATGATCTGCAGCCAGCCCCGGGCGGGGATCTGCGTCGGTTTCTCGGCGTGCACGCCGGGGAGCACGGCCTCGCTGGGCACCGAGCGCGTGCCACCGGTGGTGTCGGCCCCCGGGCCGTCACCACTGGGAACGGTCGCTCGGGAGGACCCGGTCGGTCGGGGGGTCGTGTCGTGCGCGCCGTGCCCGTCCTGCGTCCGCGTCCGGCGCTCCTCGGCCTCCCGGAGGGCAGCCCGGCGCGCAGCCTTCTCCTGCACCCGTTCGCGGATGCGTTCGACGGCGCTCTCGTGGCGTCCGGTGCCGACCATGGGCTGGTCCCTCTCGTGTCCGACGGTGTGCGGGTGGGTGGTCAGTCGCCGGGCCAGCTCCCGGTCAGCTTGGTGAAACCCCGGGCGCCGGTGCGCTGGATGGCGGCCTTGGTGACGGCGAAGATGGCGCCCTGGATGGCGGCGGCCAGCAGCACCTCGGACATCGAGTACTCGCTCTGCATGGCCCCGGGTGCGTCGTCCTCGTGCGCGACGAGCTTCCACACCTGCTTGAACACCGCTCCGGACACAGCCCCGGCAACCACGCCGCTGATCAGGCCGATCGGGCGGTAGGCGATCTTGGCGCCCGTGCTCATCGCTTCTTCCTCCGAATGATCAGGCCCGCGACCAGCGCGACCAGGACGGCGGCGGCCCCCAGGACGACCGGGGGGCTCTCTCGATAGGTCTCGACGACGGTGTCCCGTGCCCGGGCGACGCCCTCCCTGGCGCGGGCGGGGGCGTCGAGCCGGTGGCTGATCTCGTCGAGCGTGCGGCCGAGCTGCTCGCGGGTGGCCTCGATGTCGGCCCGGATGGCGTCGGGGTCGGCCGTCCCGCTGGCCTCGGGGGTGCCGGGACCGTGTGCGCCGGTCACCGGGAGGCCCGGGTGTCCCGGTGACCGGCGGGGGCGTCTCGGCCCGCGTCGCCGCCACCGCCCGGAGTGGGCTGGCTCATGGGTCCTCCGGGGTCTCGGGAGAGCAGTCGAGACCCGGACATGCCCGGTGCGCTACGGCGTAAACCAAGATCGCGGTGTGCCGGGCCGCCCCGACCCGCCCGGGACGGCGAGCCGGGCTAGCCTGCCGCCATGAGCTGGACCTGGCAGCTGGAAGACCCGACGGGTGCGCCCGTGGACCCCGCCTCGCTGGGCGTGGAGGTGCCCTCGATCGACAACCAGGGCGACGCCGAGTCCTGGCTGGGCGAGAACTGGCGGGATCTGCTGGAGCGCGGCATCGCCACGGTCACGCTGCTGCGGGACGGCGACCGGGTCTACGGCCCGATGGGGCTGGCTGCCAGCTGAGCCGGGGCGGGCGACGCCGTGTCCGCCCCGGCGGCCCCTCCGTGGCCTCCCCGAGGCCGCCAGGGGAGCCAGGGGAGCCAGGGGAGCCAGGGGAGCCAGGAGGGGGTCCTTGCTCAGCCGCGGGAGGTCTTGCCCGGGTCCCGCTCGACCACGTCGCCGAGGGCCTCGTCGATGCGGGCCAGCACCTCGGCCGACAGCTGGACGCCGGCGGCCTTGACGTTGTCGGCCACCTGCTCCGGCCGGCTGGCCCCGATGATCGCCGCGGCCACGTTGGGGTTCTGCAGCACCCAGGCGATCGACAGCTGGGCCATCGTGAGCCCCAGTTCGTCGGCGATGGGGCGCAGCTGCTGCACCCGGCTGAGGACGTCGTCCCGCAGGAAGCCCTTGATCGACCCGGCGACGGCGGGGTTGCCGGCGCGGCTGTCGGCCGGCGGCTGCTGACCCGGCAGGTACTTGCCGGTCAGCACGCCCTGGGCCAGCGGCGACCAGACGATCTGGGACAGCCCGTGCTGCTCGCTGGTGGGGACGACTTCGGCTTCGATGACGCGCCACAGCATCGAGTACTGCGGCTGGTTGCTGATCAGCTGCACCTTGAGCTCGCGGGCGAGCTCGGCGGCGGCCGCGATCTCCTCGGCACGCCACTCCGAGACCCCGATGTAGAGGACCTTGCCGGCCCGCACCAGGTCGGCGAAGGCGGTCATCGTCTCCTCCAGCGGCACCGAGGAGTCGTAGCGGTGGGCCTGGTAGAGGTCGACGTAGTCGGTCTGCAGCCGCTCGAGCGAGGCGTGGCAGCTCTCGATGACGTGCTTGCGGGACAGCCCGCGGTCGTTGGCCCCCGGCCCGGTGGGCCAGTAGACCTTGGTGAAGATCTCCAGCCCCTCCCGACGCTGGCCGGCCAGGGCACGGCCGAGCACCGACTCGGCCTTGGTGGCGGCGTAGACATCGGCGGTGTCGAAGGTGGTGATCCCGGCGTCGAGGGCCGCGTGCACGCAGGCGTGTGCAGCGTCCTCCTCGACCTGGCTGCCGTGGGTGAGCCAGTTGCCGTAGGCGATCTCGGAGATGGTCAGGCCGGAACGGCCGAGGCGTCGAGTGTGCACGGCCGCCGACCGTACAACCGGCTCGGCCGGGTCAGACCTCGGCGTTCGGCGCGACCGCCGGCCTGGGGAACCGCCACTTGCGGATCATGGTGGCCCGGCTGATGCCGTACCAGACCAGCGTGCGGGTCTTCTCCGGGTGGTCGGGCAGCCGTTCGGCCAGCTTGGCCTTGATCTTGCGGCCCAGCACGAAGGAGTCGGCCACGATGACCAGGAAGAAGGCCAACCAGAGATAGACGGTGTAGCCCCGCACCGCCTGGTTCGGGATGATGTAGCCGACCAGCACCAGGGCGGCCACGACGAGGAAGAAGCTGCCGGCGTTGCGCCGGGAGTCGACGATGTCGCGCACCAGCCGGCGCGCCGGGCCGCGGTCGCGGGCCGGCAGGGCGTTCTCGTCGCCCCGCGCCGCGGCGGCCCGGGTGCTGCCCCGGGTGGCGGCCTGCGACTCGCGCATCCGCTTGTAGGCCTCCCTGCGCGTGGTGGGCGGCGGCGGGGGAGGACCCTGCCGGCGGCCCTGGGCCTCCGCGCGCCTGGGTGTGGGCCGGCCCTTGCCCACGCCGGCCGCCAGCTGGGCGCTGAGGTCGGCAGCGGAATCCGGCGTCGTCTCGGACTGGGGGCGGCGGCCGGGCAGGCGGAGCTTCACGGCTCAGGAGTCTACGTGCGCCGGGGGCCGGTCCGGACCGCTCGCTCGAGGGAGACCGCCCGGTCGGAGGTGGGCAGGCGCGCTCAGTCGGTCCTGCGCCGTACAGTGGGAAGCAGCTCCGCCACGGCGGTGTTGGTCGTTCCGGCAGATCCGGCCGTAACGACCAAGGCAGGACACCCTCGAGTGGGAGGACCACACATGACCGTGCAGGACACGCAGGCCCCCGGCGCCACCGGCGTCCTTCTCAGCGACACCGCCGCACTCAAGGTCAAGACGCTGCTGGACCAGGAGGGTCGCGACGACCTGCGACTGCGCATCGCCGTGCAGCCCGGTGGCTGCTCTGGCCTGCGCTACCAGCTGTTCTTCGACGAGCGCTTCCTCGACGGTGACCAGACCCACGAGTTCGGTGGCGTCGAGGTCATCGTCGACCGGATGAGCGGGCCGTACCTCGGTGGCGCGGTGATCGACTTCGTCGACACCATCGAGAAGCAGGGCTTCACGATCGACAACCCGAACGCGCAGGGTTCCTGCGCCTGCGGGGACTCGTTCTCCTGATCTCCGCCGAGCTCGCCTGAGCTCGACGCCACGGCGCCCGGCACCCCCGCACGGGGTGCCGGGCGCCGTCGCATGTCCGGGGTCTGCCTCCCGGGCTCAGTCCTGTGGGTCCGAGGGGATCGGGATGCCGGTCCCCGGCGCCGGCTGCGGCGCCGGCACCGTGGTCCCCGGC
>JAOPUQ010000122.1 GCA_025963425.1 Modestobacter sp.
GGCCGCAGCCAGCGCACCGAGGCCGATCAGCGGCACGTACAGCGACAACATCAGCGGCACCCTACGGTGATCGGGCTCACGTTCCGTGCACCGGGTGGTGACGGGGCCCACACGTGGATCGGCATCACGCCACCCGCGCCAGCCGGGTGAGGGCGGCGACGGTGCGGTCGACCGCGTCGCCGTCCCGGCCGTCGGTCAGGTTGCCCATCAGCCGCAGCGCGGCGCGCACGAGCGCGGGCCGCTTGAGGCCGTGGGCGGTGGCGAAGCGGACCAGCTCGGGGTGGCCGAGCAGCGCCAGGAAGCCGGCGCCGAGGCGGTGGTGGCCCGCGTACTCGTCGGCCAGCCGCTCCGGGTAGCGCCGGAGCGCCGCCTCCCGGGCCGGGCCCTCCGCGGCGGCCAGCGCCTCGATCGCGGTCTCGGCCGCCATCCGGCCGGTCTCCATCGCGTAGCTGATGCCCTCGCCGTTGAAGGGGTTCACCGCACCGGCGGAGTCACCGGCGAGCAGCAGCCCACGGGTGTAGGCCGGCTGCCGGTGGAAGCCCATCGGCAGGCCGCCGCCGCGCAGCGGGCTGACCGCGTGCTCCTCGTCGAGCTCCCACTCCGGCGGCAGGCCGGCCAGCCAGCGACGCAGGACCGCGCGATGGTCGACGTCGCCGGCCGAGCGGGTGTCCAGCAGGCCGAAGCCGACGTTCGCCGTCCCGTCGCCCATGCCGAAGACCCAGCCGTAGCCGGGCATCGACTCCTTCGTCGGGCCGGTCTCGGACAGGTCGAAGGAGATGTCGAGGTAGTCGTCCTCGCCGCGGGGGCTGCGCACGTACCGGCGGACGGCGACGCCGAGGGGCCGGTCCTCCCGGCGCACCAGGCCCAGGGCCTTGGCCAGCCGCCCCGACAGCCCCTCGGCGGACACCACGAGACGGGCCCGCCAGGTCTGCGGGCTCCGCTCGTGACCGGCGGTGGCGTGCACGCCGACGACCCGGCCGGCGTCGTCGAGCAGCGGGTCGGTGACGGTGACGCCCTCGTGCACGCGGGCGCCGGCGGCCCCGGCGTGCCGGGCGAGGAGCTGGTCGAACTCGCGGCGCGTGCGGATGAGGCCGTGGTCGGGCCACCGGTCCAGCCGTGGCCAGTCGACCTCGATGACCTGACCGCCGCCGTAGACGCGCAGCCCACGGTGCCGCACCCAGCCGGCGGCGGGCGAGGTGTCCACACCCATGGCGTCGAGGCTGGCGACCGCGCGCGGGGTGAGGCCGTCGCCGCAGACCTTCTCCCGGGGGAAGGAGGCCTTCTCCAGGACCGCGACGTCCAGCCCGGCGGTGGCCAGCCAGTAGGCCGCGGAGGACCCGGCCGGGCCGGCGCCGACGACGAGCACGTCGGCGGTGCGGTCCCCGGGAGCCGGGTCTGGGCTGGGCACGGCGACGACCTCCGATTCGCCCCGGCCGGAGCCGGGTCGCGCTTGTGAACAACTTCACAAAGTCGAACGGTCGAAGCCTATGCCCGTGGGCGGACAGAACCCAAGGACCCCCGGTGAACAAGTTCACCGGGGGTCCTTGGGTGTGCGGTGGAACGGGTCAGAGGGGGTCGGGCGCCGGGGTGGGCGGCGGCACCGTGGGGTCGGTGGGGCCGGGCTGCGGCACGGGCGCCGGGGCCGGCGGCGGGACGGGGTCGACCGGCGAGGGCGCCGGCGAGGGGGGCTGCGGCATCGGCATCGGCGGGGACGTCATGCCGGTGCGGTGCCCGTTCGCACGTCGAGTGACACGCCGGCGGGGACGACCGGCCGCCGCGTCCACGCCGGGGTGTCCCGCGGCGGGTCGGGGCCCCGAGCAGCGTCAGACGCGGGTGCCGCGGTGCAGCGCGACGACGCCGCCGGTGAGGTTCTGCCAGGCGACGTCGGACCAGCCCGCCTCCTGCAGCCAGCCGGCCAGCTCCGCCTGAGCGGGCCACGCCCGGATCGACTCGGCCAGGTAGACGTAGGCCTCGGGGTTGCTGCTCACCGCCCGGGCGATCCGCGGCAGCGCCTTCATCAGGTACTCCGTGTAGACGGTCCGGAACGGCGACCAGGTCGGGCTGGAGAACTCGCAGACCACCAGCCGCCCGCCGGGCCGGGTGACCCGGGCGAACTCCCGCAGGGCCGCCCGCGCGTCGGCGACGTTGCGCAGCCCGAAGGAGATGACGACGCCGTCCACGCTCCCGTCGGCCAGCGGCAGCGCCATCGCGTCCCCGGCCACCTTGGGCACGGCGCGCGCCGCACCGGCGCGCAGCATCCCCTGGGAGAAGTCGCAGGCGATGGCCTGCACGCCGCCGGCGGCCAGCTCCACGGTGGACACCGCGGTGCCGGCGGCCACGTCCAGCACGGTCTGCCCCGGCCGGGCACCGAGCGCCTCCCGGGTCGCCCGCCGCCAGCCGGCGTCGAGCCCGCCGGAGAGCACCGTGTTGGTCAGGTCGTAGCGCCCGGCGACCCGGTCGAACATCGCCGCCACCTCGGCCGGCCGCTTGTCCAGCCCCGCCCGCACGCCCGTCGGCTGCCCGTCCACCTGCTCTGCCCCGGTCGCCACGTGGCCGACGCTACCGCCGGGCCTCCTACCCTGGGGCGGTGACCACGGCAACCCTCTCGTCCGTGACGGGGACGGCGCAGGTCGTCACCACGCCGCTGGGCACCCGACGCACGCCGCTGCTGACGTTGCTGCCCGCCGACGGCGCCCTGGCCTGGGTGCGCCAGGGCGAGGGCCTGGTCGGCTGGGGTGAGGCCGACCGGCTGGAGGTGTCCGGCCCGGCCGCACTGGCCACGGCCGCGGCATGGTGGGCGGAGTGGTGTGACCGCAGCGAGGTGCACGACCCGCTCGGCGTCCCGGGCTCCGGCCCCGTCGTCTTCGCCTCCATCGCCTTCGACCCGACCGCGGGCACGTCGGTCTTCGTCATCCCCGAGGTGGTCGTCGGACGGCGCGCCGGGCGCACCTGGGTCACCGTGACCGGGGACGGCGGCCCCGCGGTCGTCGAGACCTCCCCTCAGGACGCAGCCACCTCGATCGGCCGGCTCGCCTACGCCGACGGCGCGCTGGACCCCGTGGCGTGGTGCGGTGCCGTCGCGGCGGCCGTCGGGCGCATCGACGCCGGCGAACTGGACAAGGTCGTCCTCGCCCGCGACCTGCTGGTCACCGCGGATCGACCGCTGGACCCCCGCCGGCTGCTGCTGCGGCTGGCCGAGCGCTTCCCCGACTGCTGGACCTTCGCCGTCGACGGTCTCCTCGGCGCCACCCCCGAGCTGCTGCTGCGCCGCACCGGCCGCGAGCTCTCCGCCCGGGTGCTCGCCGGCACCGCCCCGCGGGGCGCCGGGGCGGAGGACGACCGGCTCGCCGAGGGGCTGCAGCACTCGGCCAAGGACCACGCCGAGCACGCCTACGCCGTCGACTCGCTCGCGGCCTCCCTGGGGCCCTTCTGCGCGGAGCTCGTCGTCCCCGGGCAGCCGGACGTGCTCACGCTGCCCAACGTCCGCCACCTGGCCAGCGACGTGCACGGCCGGCAGCGGGACGACGACGCGACCGGCCTGCTCGAACTGGTCGGCGCCGTGCACCCCACGGCCGCCGTCTGCGGCAGCCCGACCCCCGAGGCGGCCCGGGTGATCACCGAGCTCGAGGCCATGGACCGCGGGCGCTACGCCGGGCCGGTGGGCTGGCTCGACGCACGCGGGGACGGCGAGTTCGGCCTCGCCCTGCGCTGTGCCCAGCTGACCGGCGCGGAGGACGGCCGGCAGGCCCGGCTGTTCGCCGGCTGCGGCATCGTGTCCGGCTCGGACCCGATCGCCGAGCTGGCCGAGACGCAGGCCAAGCTCGCCGCCTTCCAGGCCGCGCTCGAGGACTGATTGCCGGCCGACTCACCCGGAAGGGGCGCCAGGCCGCACCGTGGTCAAGCCGGGACATGCCGGTGCCGACAATCCTCCCGTGGCAGAGATCCAGCGGCCGGGCGGGCCGGGCAGTACGACGGGTGATCGCCGCCGTCGACTGCACGTGGCGCACTGGTCGGTGGCTGGCGCGCTCGCGCTGCTCCTGGGCACGATCCTCTTCTCGACCGAGCCACTGCTCACGGACTGGGCGTACCTGCTGGTCAGCGTGGGGGCGGCCGCCGCGGGCTGGGCCGGTGTCCGACGGCGCGGCGGCCAGCCCTGGGGAGTGGCGTGGAACGTCGCCTGCGGGCTCACACTGACCGCCGTCGGCGACGTCCTGTGGCAGCTCGCCGACTGGTCCAGCGACGTCGCACCGGACGTCTCGGTGGCCGACGCGTGCTACCTCGCCGCCTACGTCGGCCTGGCCGGAGCACTCCTGGTACTGACTGAGCAGGGCCGGTTGACCCGGCGCGCCCGGCTGCACGCCGCTCTCGACGGCGCCACCGCGCTCGTCATCGCGTTGCTCGTGGTCTGGCAGAGCTCTCTGGAGAGCACCCTGACCGACGACAGCATCGACCTGCCTACCAAGCTGGTGTGGGCCGCCTATCCCGTGCTCGACGCGATGCTGATCGGGTTGGTCGCCCGGTGGGTGTTTCTGCAGCGCCGGTTCAGCCCCACGGCGCTCCTGCTGGTGACCGGTGCCGCGGGCTGGCTGGCCGGGGATCTCGCGTGGCTGCTGCTGGCCGCGCCGGACCGGATCGACGCCTGGCTCAACGCCGGCTGGCTCGTCGGCGCCGTACTCCTCGCCGCGGTCACCTGGCAGCGCCGGGCCGCCCCGCAGGATCACCCCACCGCGACGGTGATCGGACCGTGGCGGCTGTGGATCGCCTTCCTGCCGCTGCTGGTGCCCACCGGCTTCGACCTCATGGGCTGGCTGAAGGGCACCGACATCAACCCGCTGCCCGGTCTGGTCGCGACCCTGGCCCTGGTCATGCTGATCATCGTCCGGACGCTGCGACTGCTGCAGGACAGCGAGCTGGCCCGGGCGGAGGTCCGTACCCAGGCGCGCCGCGCCGAGGCACTCGCGGTCAACTCCTCGGACGCCGTCGCGGTGGTCGATGCCTCCGGCACGCTGACCGCGGACTCCCGCTCGCTGGCCACGGTGCTCGGGCTGGGTGAGCTGCCGACCCGCGACCTGCCCGACCTGCTGGGCGGCCTCGGCGTCCACCAGGACACCGTCCGCGGCGCCCTCGAGCGAGCCCTCCGTCAACCGGGCACCGTCTTCGAACTGGAGCTGCCCGGCCGGCGGCCCACCGGGGAGCCCGTCTGGCTCGGGGGCCGGGCGGTGAGCCTGCTGGCGGACCCCGACGTCCGGGGCATTGTCGTCAGCCTGCACGACATCACCTCGCGCAAGCTCGTCGAGCAGGAACTCGCCCACCAGGCCTTCCACGACGGGCTCACCGGTCTGGCCAACCGCGCGCTCTTCCTCGACCGCGCCGAGCAGTCGCTGCGCCGGGCTGGGCGGACCGGCGGCGCCCCCACCGTGCTGTGCCTGGACCTCGACGGGTTCAAGGACGTCAACGACAGCCTGGGCCACCTGGCCGGTGACACCCTGCTGCGCGCCGTCGCGACCAGGCTGGAGGGCGTCGTCCGTTCGGCG
>JAOPUQ010000145.1 GCA_025963425.1 Modestobacter sp.
TCGGCCCGCCCGGCGGCCGCCAGGGCATCGGTCGCCTCGTCGACGGTCAGCGCCAGGTCCTCCTCGCCGATCGCGCCCACCCACGGGAATGCCCCGACGCTGGTGGGAAAGGAGAGTTCGGCCCGGCTGGCGATGACCAGCCGGGCCGCCGCGGGGAGATAGCGGGCGAAGGCGGCCAGCACCTCGAGCGCCTCGGGGGCGGCGGCCAGCCGCTCGGCGTCGTCGAGCACGACGAGCAGCGACCGGTCCCCCACTGCTTCGGCCAGCAACCCGGCGACCTCGGCGTGCGGCAGCTGGGCGGCCAGCGCCGAGGAGGCCACGCCGGCGACCTCGGGGACCTGGCGGGCGAGCGCGGCCTCCAGATAGACGAGCAGCCGGCCGGTGGCGACGTCCGTGGCGTCCAGGTCGAGCCAGACCAGCGGGCGCTGCAACCGGGCGGCCGCCTGCACCAGGGCGGTGGTCTTGCCGGCCCCGGCCGAGGCGTAGACGAAGACCAGCCGATGCTGCTCGAGCAACCCGGCGAGCAGGGTCTCCAGCCGGCGGCGCGGCACGACGGACTCCGGCAGCGGCGGGGGCACGATCTTGCGGCGGATGATCCACGACGGTCGCTCGGCAGCAACGGGCATCGCCGACGGGCGTGGTCGGGCGATGGACTCGCTCTGCCCGGACTCCGCCACCGTCGCTCCCTCCTCCGTCCCCGACCGGCGGCCTCCGTCCGCCCAGCGCCGGACCGGCGCGGTGACGGCACGGTGACGGTGCGGCGACGGTGAGTATGTGGGCACCGCGCCTCGCGCAGTGCACATTTCGCTGCGCTATCCCGTGGACGTACCTGCCCGACCGGCGGCGAGGAAGTCGTCGATGTGGGCGTTGAGCTCGTCGGGGCGCTCGAACCAGGCGAGGTGGCCCGCAGCCGGGATGCTCGCCAGCGTCGCCCCGGGGACGAGGCCGGCGACCGTGCGGTTGTACCGGGGCAGGGTGATGAGGTCCTCGTCGCCGTGCACCACGAGCGTGGGGCAGGTGATCCTCCCGAGCCGGTCGCGGGTCTCGTGGGAGAGGTCGGCCCGGAAGTGCCCTGCCGTTCCGGTGAGGTTGGTGGACATGTGCGCCCTCAGCCGGTTCTCGACCTCGGCCTGACGCTCGGGCTCGGTGTCGTAGAACGTCGGGGAGGACATCCAGAAGCCGAACTGGCCGTACACGTCCAACGGGCCGTTCTCCAACGCATAGAGGCGGGACTCGAAGTGGCGGCGGATGTGGTGCTCGGCGCTGCTGGAGGACCACGTCGCCACCAGGACCAGAGCGGCAACGAGGTCGGGGCGGGCCAGCGCGACCTCCTGGGCCACCGCCGACCCCAGGCTGAGGCCGACGACCGTGGCACGCCCGACGTCCAGCGCGTCCAGACACCGGATGACGTCGTCGGCCAGGTCGGCGACGGTGAACTGCTCACTGCCGCCCCGGGTGTCACCGCTGCCCCGCAGATCGACGGTCAGGCAGCGGTAGCGGCCGGCGAAGTGTTCCACCTGCAGATGCCAGCTGGAGCCGCGTAGCCCGGTGCCGGGGATCCACACGATCGTCGGGCCGGAGCCGGTCTCCTCGTAGTGCAGCTCGAGATCGCCGCAGGCGATGGTCGGCACGACTCAGTCCTGCTCGGCGCCGGCGTGGGCGTCCGCGACGAAGGTGTGCCGTAGCTCGCCTATGCCGGCGACGGTGCTGACCAGTTCGTCGCCGGGGACCAGGTAGCGCGGTGGGGTCCGGCCCATCCCGACCCCCGGCGGGGTCCCGGTGAAGACGACGTCCCCCGGTAGCAGGGGGAGGACGGCCGACAGGTGCGCGATGATCGCCGGCACCCCGAACAGCAACCGGCTGGTGCGCCCGGACTGGACGACCTCGCCGTTGACCGAGCAGGACAGCTCCAGGTCGTCGGGGTCGGCGAACTCGTCCGGGGTGACCAGCCAGGGTCCCATCGGGCCGAACCGCGGAAAGGACTTGGCCAGGCTGAACTGCGGCGCCGGGCCGGCCAGCTGCGAGACGCGTTCGGAGAGGTCCTGACCCACGGTCACCCCGGCCACGTAGGACCAGGCCTGCGGCGCCGGGACCCGCTCGGCCCGGCGGCCGATCACGGCGACCAGCTCGACCTCCCAGTCGGTGTGCCCGCCGGCGGGCAGGGCCACCTCCCCGTACGGCCCGGTGATGCAGGACGGGAACTTGGTGAAGACCGGCGGCGCGGTGTCCGGCGTCGCGAAGCCGGCCTCCGCCGCGTGCTCGGCATAGTTCAGGCCGATGGCGAACACCTGGGCCGGCCGCGGCGCCGGGGATCCCAGCGCCGCGGCGTCGAAGGACTCGCCGGGCAGATCCGCCGACGACTCCACCCAGGAACGGAACTCCGCCCACCTCTCGTAGATGCGTTGCGGATCTGCCTCGAAGCGGCCGTCGCTGGCCGTGGCCACGTCGACGGCACGGTCTCCGGCCACGAGTACGAGCCGGCCGTCCAGGTTCGCGATGCGCATCGGCGGATGGTCCCGGGGGCAGCGTGAGAGATGGCGAAAGCCGACCGCCGGCCATCTACCCCGGCCATGACCTTGACCCGGCCGGGGTAGGTCCCCGGGAAGTGGCCGTCCCTGCCGACAGCCAGGGAGGACAGTGAGCACGCTGAGCAGGCGGGCTGACGGAGGGTGCACGATGACCAGGAGTGACGACGATCTCGACCCCGACCTGGTGGCGGTCAACGAGGGCACCGCCGCCGCCGCGGAGTTGACCCGGCCGCCCGGCCTGGACCGGGAGCGCATCCTGTGGGCCGCCGTGGAGTTCATCGACCGGCACGGCCTGGCCGCGCTGACCATGCGCCGGCTGGGCGCCCAGCTCGGCGTGGAGGCGATGGCCCTCTACCGCTACGTCCCCGGCCGCGAGGACCTGCTCGACGGTGTGGTGGACAGCGTCGTGGAGACGCTGTTCGACAACGACGACGGCGACGACCTCTACATCGAGGACCACAGTGGCTGGCAGGACTACCTCGTGCGACTGGCGCACGGGATGCGCCGGATCGCGCTGGCCCATCCGTCGGTCTTCCCGCTGATCACCAGCCGCCCGCCCGCTGCCCCGTGGGTCCGTCCACCGCTGCGCAGCCTGCGGATGGTCGAGTCCTTCCTCGCCACCCTGACCGACAGCGGTTTCTCCGACCAGGCCGCCGTCGCCGCCTACCGGGCCTACTCCAGCTTCCTGCTCGGTCACCTGCTGCTGGAGGTCACCCAGATCGGGGCCCAGGTGAGCCTGCTCGACCTGCCGGAGGGCGACCCGGACGTCCAGGAGGCCACCGACCTGAGCAAGTACCCGAGCCTCCTGCGGACCGAGCCGCTGCTGTCCCAAGACAAGTCGGCCGCCGAGTTCGAGGAGTCGCTGGAGAACCTGCTGGACCGGTTGACCGGCGTGCTGCACGAGGCCAAGAACTCCGACGACGGATCGGTGATGGACCTCTAGGACCGGGTCCGCCGGGCAGCCCGGGGGGCAACTGCGGGATGGCGACGGATTCGCACCGTGCGGCAGTTTACGACGTAAACCGGGTGGGCACCCAGGCTGTGGGCGAGGGACGGCGCACCGACGCGGTCCCCTCCGACCAGCCGACCCACACCCGGAGGACACACGCGTGATCAGCACCCAGGACGTCAACCGCATCATCGGCACCAACGCCGTCGACAGCGACGGCAGCAAGCTCGGCAAGATCGGCCAGGTCTACCTCGACGACCAGACCGGCCGCCCGGAGTGGGCCACCGTCAGCACCGGCCTGTTCGGCACCCAGGAGAGCTTCGTACCCCTGGCCCAGGCGGAGATCACCGACGACAGCCTGCGCGTGCCCTACGACAAGGCCCGCATCAAGGACGCTCCCCGCGTCGACGCCGAGCAGGGCCACCTGTCCCCCGACGAGGAGGCCGAGCTCTACCGCTACTACGGCGTGACCGACAGCGACGCCGGTCGTACGGAGACCACCGACACCGCCGCGGGCCGAACCGACACCGCCCGGCACGGGACCGTCGGGCACGACACCTCCGGCCCGACCACCGACAGCGCCATGACGCGCTCGGAGGAGCAGCTCCGCGTCGGCACCCGGCAGGCCGAGGTCGGCAAGGCCCGGCTCCGCAAGTACGTCGTCGAGGAGCAGGTCACCCAGTCGGTGCCCGTCTCCCACGAGGAGGTGCGCATCGAGCGTGAGCCGATCACCGACGCGAACGTCGGCGACGCCCTGGACGGGCCGGCCATCTCCGAGGAGGAGCACGAGGTCGTCCTGCACACCGAGCGCCCTGTCGTGACCAAGGAGGCCGTGCCCGTCGAGCGCGTCCGCCTCGACGTCGACACGGTCGTCGACCAGGAGACCGTCACCGACACGGTCCGCAAGGAGCAGATCGACACCGACGGCGTCGACGCCACCGGCACCGCCCGCCGCTGACCTCCCGCAACGAGCCTCCAGGAGCACAACCCATGGCCAGCAGCACCTCGTCCGAGGACGACCGCACCACCGTTACCCAGGCCGGCGCCCGCGTGTCCCGCGGCCCGGGCCGCGACGCCGTCGCCGCCCAGCACGACCGCTTCGGCGGCATCAAGTGGGGGGCGGCCTTCTTCGGCTGGCTGTCGGCCAACGGGCTCGCCGTCCTGCTGGTCGCGCTCGTCTCCGCCGCGGGGGTGGCCATCGGGCTGACCCAGGGCGTGCCCTCGGCCGACGAGGCCACCTCGAACGCCGGCGGCATCGGCATCGGCGGCGGCATCGCGCTGCTCGTGGTGCTGTTCCTCGCCTACCTGGCCGGCGGCTACGTCGCCGGTCGGATGGCCCGCTTCGACGGCATCCGCCAGGGCATCGCGGTGTGGGTCATCGGCCTGCTCATCGTGATCCTGCTGGCCCTGGTCGGCGTGGTCTTCGGCGCGAAGTACAACGTGCTGTCGCAGCTCAACCTGCCCCGCATCCCCGTCGACGAGGGCACCGCCACCACCGCCGGGATCATCGCCCTGGTCGCCGTCCTGCTGGTGACACTGCTCGGCGCGATCCTCGGCGGCAAGCTCGGCGACCGTTTCCACCGCAAGGTCGACCGCGCGGGTTTCGACGTCTGAGTCCCCGCTCGACCGCAGTCCCTGTACCGCCGTCGCTGGCCGGGAGGAAGGTCAGCGACGGCGGTACAGCTGCGTCCGGGGCCGGGGTGCCTGAGGCGGGTGTGACGCCTGGGGCCGGTGCAGCGCGTGGACGGCAGTGAGGTAGGCGTTGCCTACAGTTCGCCGTCCGGCTGCCGAACCTCCCCCCATGGGGTTCACCTACCGCACGGCCCGCGCCGTGATGATGGTCGGGTCCATGACGGCTGCGGGTGGGCCCACACCGCGGCTGATCGGTCCGGCCCACGCGACCATCGGCACGACCGGCCGCAAGGCGCTGTGCGGCGCCTACGTCGCCCGCGACGAAGAGGTCCCGTGGCCGCCGGAGGCCGCCGTCGTCGACTCGCTCTGCCCGATGTGCAGCGAGCTCGCCCTCCTCTGAGCCACCTGCCCCACCGATGGCCGGCCGGGGCGCGGCGAGCTCCCGCACCCCACCGGGACCAGCAGTCACAGGCACCTCTCCCGTCCGCCCAGCCTGCCGGGAACGGTCCGTCCGAGCCGGTACACAGGAACCATGGGCGACACCGCTGACCTGCAGCCGAGCACCGGCACGACCGCACCGGCCGGGGTCTCGATCGAGCTGACGGCCACTCCGGTACTGAGCTACGCGCTCGCGCACAACGCCGTCCCGGTCGTCTCCCGCCTCGCCCTCACCAGTGACGTCGACGTCCGCGCCGCCGTCGTGCGGCTCACCGTCACCGATGCCGAGGGGCCGATCGGTGCGCCGGCGGAGGTGCTCGTCGACCTGGCGGCCGGCCGCACGACGGTCCGCGGGGACGTCGGACTGGCCCTGGACCCGGCCGCGATGCTCGCCGTCCAGGAGCGCCGCCCGGGCTGGATCCGGGTCGAGGTCACCGGCGACGGCCGGCTGCTCGGCCAGCGCCGGGTTCCGGTGCACGTGCTCGCCGCCGGCCAGTGGCTGGCCACCCCGGCGCCGCTGGCACTGGAGATGCTCGCCGCCCACGTGCAGCCCCACCACCCGGCGGTGGGCACACTGCTCGCCGACGCCGCCGTCCTGCTCGAGGAGCGCACCGGCAGCGCCGGCATCCAGGGGTACTCGGCCGGCCCGGCGCGGGTGGACCAGATCGTCGCCGCCCTGGCCGAGTCGATGCGCCGCCGCGCCGTCCGGCACGGTGAGCCGCCGGCCAACTGGGCCGACATCGGCCAGCTCGTCCGCACCCCCGGCGAGGTCCTCGACGGCCGCGTCGGCACCTGCCTGGACACCGTCGTGACCCTCGCCGCGGCCTGCGAGCAGGCCGGCATCCGGACCCTGGTGTGGCTGGTCGAGGGGGCGGGCAGCGGGCGGGACGCCGGCGGGCACGGCAGGCGGGTGGGTGAGGCCCACGCCTTCCTCGGCTACTGGCGGGAGGAGCGCAGCGCCGACTGCGCGGCCACCACCACCGACGTCGCCGCGCTGGTCAACTCCGTCGACCTCGGCCGGATCCGACTGGTGGAGACCACCCTGCTCACCGACCGGGGCCGCCCCGCCGCGGACCTGCACCGCCCGCCCTACGCCGCGTGGCTGGCCGGCGACCTCGGCCGGGTCCTCGGGGTCACCGACGTGCACCGCGCGCGCACCGACGGAGTCCTGCCGCTGCCCGTGCGCATCCGGGACGCCGACGGCACCGTCACCGCCGTGGAGTACCTGCCGGCCCGGCACAGCTCCCCGCCGCCCGGGCCCACCCCGGCCCCCGCCCCGGCAGCCGACACCCGCCCCGAGCCGCCGGCCCGGGTGCGGAAGTGGAAGAACGCGCTGCTGGACCTGAGCCTGCGCAACCGGCTGATCAACTACACCGAGGGCGCCGGCCTGCCGCTGACCGTGCCGCACGACGCGCTGGCCGCCCTCGAGCGGCTCGTGCACACCGGCGCCCCGGTGACCCTGCTGCCCGGCGACCGGATGGGCGTCCTGGCGCGGGAGCGCGGGCTGCGCTCGG
Organism: Modestobacter sp.; assembly: GCA_025963425.1. Lineage (GTDB taxonomy): Bacteria > Actinomycetota > Actinomycetes > Mycobacteriales > Geodermatophilaceae > Modestobacter. The sequence goes on from JAOPUQ010000145.1 coordinate 7,062, forward strand.
CCCGCGACCTGCCGGCCGGGCAGCTCACCGAACTGCTGGCCGCCCGCCGAACCGTGCACGCCGACGTCCCGGACGCCGGCTACCTCCCCCGGCTGCGCGGCCTGGCCGCGCAGGCGAGGACGGGAGTCGAGGAGACCGGGGCCAACAACCTGTACCTGGCCCTGGGTTCACTGGCCTGGGAACTGGACGGCCGCGCCCTGCGCTCGCCGCTGGTGCTGGTCCCCGTCGTCCTCACGCCCGCCTCCCGCGACGGCGGCTACCGGCTGAGCCTGGACGAGTCCGGCAGCAGCACGCCCAACTGGTGCCTGCTGGAGAAGCTGCGCCGGCTGCACGGGCTGACCGCGCCGGGCATGGAGACCCCCGGCGAGGACGGCATCGGCATCGACCTGGACGCCGCCCTCACCGCGCTACGGACGGCACTGGCCGAGCACGGGCTGCCCTTCCGGGTCGAGTCGACCGCCGACCTGGCGATCCTGCAGTTCGCCACGTACCGGCAGTGGAAGGACCTCGACGAGCACTGGGCCGAACTCGCGGCCAACCCGCTGGTCGCCCACCTGGTGCACGACCCGGACCAGCCGTTCGCCGACCCGGTGCCCGACACCGCCGTCGACCTCGCGGAGCTCGCGGAGCTCGACGAGCTCGACGAGCTCGCCGCCCGGTGCCCGGTCCCGGCCGATGCCTCGCAGCTGCGTGCGGTGGCCGAGGCCGGCGCGGGGCGCACCTTCGTGCTCGAGGGCCCGCCCGGCACCGGAAAGTCCCAGACCATCACCAACCTGCTCACCCGGGCCGTCGCCGACGGCAAGCGGGTGCTGTTCGTCGCCGAGAAGCGCGCCGCCCTCGACGTCGTCTCCCGGCGGCTGGACGCCGTCGGCATGGGGCCGTTCGCCCTGGACCTGCACGACCAGGGCAGCCGGCCGGCCGTCGTCCGCGCCCAGATCCGGGCGGCGCTCGATCACGCCGTCGAGGGGGACGCCGAGGGCCTGGCCGCCGGCACCGAGGACCTGCGCTCGGCCCGCCGCAGCCTGGCCCGCTACGCCGACCGGCTGCACGCGGCCAACGGCGCCGGGCTCTCCTACTACTCCGCGCGCACCGGGGTGCTGGCCGCCGGCACCGACGTCCCCGCGCTGCCGATGCCGGCGGCGTTCGTCGCCGGCGCCTCCGCCGGGACGACGACGGCGGTCCGCCGCGCCCTCGCCCTGCTCCCCGACATCGCCGACCTGGCCCGCCCGTCCGGCGGTCACGCCTGGGCGTTCATCGACACCGTGCACGTCGACATCTCCGCGGTGCAGCAGGCCGCGGTGCGGGTCGACCGGATCGTCCGGGACCTGCCCGGCGAGGGAGCGCTGGCCGCGGTGGTGCGCGCCGCCCGGACTCCGGGGCACCTCGACGCCCTGGTGCACCTGCTCTCCGGCCCGAAGGTGACCCTCGAGGTGCTCGACGAGGTCCGGACCGAGCGGTGGGCGGCAGCGGCGGCGACCGTCACCGCCGAGGTCGCCGCGCTGGTCGGAACGGCGCACCCCGGCTTCGACGTCGCCACCCCGGCCGCGCTCGGCCTGCCCCTGGGGCAGCTGTTCGTCGACGCCCAGACCGCCGCCGCGTCCAG
>JAOPUQ010000199.1 GCA_025963425.1 Modestobacter sp.
CGCGAGGACAGCCTGCTGACCGGTCCGCTGGAGGAGACGAACGACGCGTACGCGATCGCGAAGATCTCCGGCGTGCTCCAGGTCCAGGCGCTGCGGCGGCAGTACGGAGTCCACTACATCTCCGCGATGCCGACCAACCTCTACGGCCCCGGGGACAACTTCCATCCCACGGGCTCGCACGTCCTCCCGGGCCTGATCCGCCGGTTCCACCAGGCGAAGCTCGACGGTGCCGACACGGTCACCGTCTGGGGCACGGGGACCCCCCGGCGGGAGTTCCTGCACGTCGACGACCTGGCCCGCGCCTGCCTGCACCTGCTGGAGAACTACGACGAGCCGGAGCCGATCAACATCGGCGTCGGTGAGGACCTCTCCATCCGCGAGCTCGCCGAGCTCGTCGCGGACGTGGTGGGCTACCAGGGCGCCCTCGAATTCGACACGAGCAAGCCCGACGGCACACCCCGGAAACTGCTGGACGTGTCCAAGGTGCACGACCTGGGTTGGCGGGCGGAGATCGAGCTGCGGAACGGGCTCACCGAGACCTACGCCTGGTACCAGGAGCAGCTGGCCGCCGGTTCGGTTCGGGCCGCCTGACCATGGGGCACGACTCGACGGACCGTCCCACCATCACGGTGGTCACCCCGTCGTACAACCAGGTGGCCTACGTCGGCCAGACCATGGAGTCGGTCCGCGACCAGGAGGGCGTGGAGGTCGAGCACATCGTCGTCGACGGCATGTCGACCGACGGCAGCCTGGACGTGCTCCGCCGGTACGCGGCCGACGCGACCATCATCGCCGAGCCCGACCGGGGCCAGACCGACGCCATCAACAAGGGGCTGCGCCGCGCCGGCGGCGACATCGTCTGCTGGCTCAACTCCGACGACTACTTCCTGCCCGGGACCCTGCAGGCTGTCAGCGAGTACTTCGCCGCCCACCCCGAGGCCGTCTGGCTGACCGGCGACTGCCTGATCGTGGACGCCGAGGGCAAGCGGATCCAGGAGCCGGTGCGCTGGTACAAGCGAGCGCTCCGGACCCTGCCGGCCACGGCCTACCTCGGCGTCACCAATGCCATCACCCAGCCGGCCACCTTCTGGCGTCGCAGCGCCCATGACCGACTGGGCTACCTGGACGAGACGCTGCGGTACACGATGGACTACGACTGGTGGCTCCGTCTGGCCACCCTGGGTCGACCGGCCAAGATCAACCGGCCGTTGACCGCCTTCCGGATCCACGAGGAGTCCAAGGGCGGCAGCGCCTACCGCGAGCAGTTCGCCGAGGACCTGACGACGTTCCGCAGGCACAACGGTTCCCGGCTGCTCGGCCGGGTCCACGCCGCCCACAACGCGGCCATCATGCGCGCCTACGACCGGGTCAAGTAGGGCGTCGCCGCCGGCGGCCCCGCCGAGGGGCGGGGGCGCCGGCCAGGTCGGTCAGTGGGCGTGCGGGGTGGCCGTGAACCGGGCCTCGGCCTCGGCGAGCGCCACCTGACGGGCCAGCAACACGATCCTGGCCTCCTGCTCACGGAACCGGACGCTCGTGCTGCCGACCAGGTAGATGATCACGAGGGCGAACCCGTACACCAGGAGGTCGGTACCTCGGGTCACCCCCACCCAGTCGGCGATGTGCTGCAGCAGGGCCGGGAAGAGGACCGCCAGAGCCCCGGCGACCACGGTGACGACGGCGAAGATCTTGCGCCGGGCCTGGCCGCGCAGGGACGCGCGCGACTGCAACGCGGTCACGACGGCGAGCAGGACGCCCGGGACGAGGAGCCACTTGATGATCATCGACGTCCCCAGGTGCTCACTCGGTGGGCGGCAATCTCGGCCAGGATGTTCACGCTGTTCAGCAGGGGCTGGCCCTTGGAGCGCGAGTAGTCGGTGTACAGGATGTGCACGGGGTACTCGGTGACCCGGAAGGCGGGCTGGGTCAGCACCCGCTCCAGCTCCGAGGCGTAGGCCATGCCCGCGTGGGAGAGGTTGATGGCCGCAGCGACGTTCCGCGAGATCAGCCGCAGCCCGTTGTGGGCGTCGGTGAGCTTCGTCCCGCTGCCGCGGTTGAGCAGGCTGGCCGCCGTCTTCAGGATGGCCCGGCGGAACCAGCTCATCTCGGTCTGGCCGTCCAGGAACCGGGAGCCCATGACGACGTCGTATCCGCTGCGGATCACGTCGATCATGCCGAGCAGGTCGGCGAGCTGGTGTTGCCCGTCGGCGTCGAAGCAGCCGATGTACCGCGCGTCGGTGAAGCGCAGAGCGGCCTCGATGCCCGTCTGCAGCGCCCCGCCGGCCCCCAGGTTGATCGGGTGGGTGACCCGGAAGGCCCCGGCCTTGTCGATCTCCTCCGCGGAGGGGTCGGTACTGGCGTCGTCGACCGCGATCACCGACAGGCCTGCCGCGATCAGCTCCGCGATCACGCCGCCGACGACGGGCGCTTCGTTGTAGACCCGGACGATGACCACGACGTCGTCGTAGCCACGGCCCGCGTTCGGTAGGGCAGCGACGGGCTTGACCTCGCCCGTCGGCATGAGCTCGTCCATCACTTCGATAGTAAACGCCACAGGCGGCCCTCAGCTGGGGCGCGCCACCCCGTGTGCCGTCACACGAACCGCGCCCCGGTCCCTTCCGTCACTGCAGCAAGCAGCTCTTTCACGCGCTCCGCATCGCCCACCGGGCACACCATCGTGACGTCGGCGGTGTGCACCACCACACTGTCGCGCACCCCCACCAGGGCCACCAGGTGCTCCGGGTCGTCGCTGAGCACCACGTTGCCGCCACTGTCGAGCAGCACGGTCAGCCCGCGGACGGCGTTGCCCGCCGCGTCGGTCTCCAGCGTGTGCGCCAGCGCCGGCCAGGAACCGACGTCCAGCCACTCGACGTCCAGGTCGACCACGGCCACCCGGCCGGGCTCGGTGGCCGCCGGCTCCAGGACGGCGTAGTCGACGCTGATCTTGGGCAGGGTCGGGAAGACCTCGGCGAGCACGGCGTCCCGCTCCGGACCCGCCGGCGCCGCCACGATCGTGGCCAGCCCGGCTGCGGACTCCGGCAGGTGGTCCGCGAGGGCGTCGAGCACCGTCTGGGCGCGCCAGACGAACATTCCGGAGTTCCACACGTACTCGCCGCTGGCCAGGTACCGCTCGGCGGTCGCCCGGTCCGGCTTCTCCCGGAACGACGCCGCCTCCGCCGCGCCGGGCACCTCGGTCGGCGCGCCCTTCTGCACGTAACCGAATCCGGTGGCCGGCGAGGTAGGCCTGACACCGAGGGTGACCAGGGCGCGGGGCCGGACGGCGAGGACGTCGTAGGCGGTGCGCAGCGCGTCGGCGAACCGCTCCACCGGCCGGATGACGTGGTCGGCGCTGACCACGGCCAGCTCGGCGTCGGGGTCGACGTCGGCGACCAGCGCGGCGGTGAGCCCGACGGCGTTGGCCGTGTCCCGGGCGACCGGCTCGAGCACCAGCCGGTCGGCGCCGAGCTCCGGCAGCGCGGCACGCACCAGGTCGGCGTAGCGGGCGGCGGTGCAGACCCAGATCTGCTCGGTCGGCAGCACCGCCTGCAGCCGGGTGAACGCCTCGGCCAGCAGGCTGTGCGCTCCCCCGCCGTCCTCGGCGAGCACGTCGAGCAGCTGCTTGGGCCGCCGCGCCCGGGACAGCGGCCACAGTCGCGTGCCCGATCCCCCGGCCATGATCACCGCGTGTCGCATGGTCCGCCCTCCGGCTTCCCGGCCGCGCGTGGCGGACGGGCCGCCCCCGTGACGCGGCCACTGACGTAGGAGGCCAGCACGCGGGCCCCCAGGCCGACGCGCAGGGCGCCACGCAGCGGCGCCTGCCACCACGCGGGGTACCGACCGGACAGGTAGCGCAGCGCGCTGGCGTGGTGCACCTTCAGCATCCGGTGCGGCTCGCGACGGGTGGAGTGCCCCCCCTCGTGCACCACGACCGCCGAGGGTGCGTAGACGTGCAGCCAGCCGCGGCGGCCGAGCCGCTCGGCCAGGTCGACGTCCTCGAAGTACATGAAGTAGCCGGGGTCGAAGCCGCCCACGGAATGGAACGCTGCCAGGTCGACCAGGAAGCAGGACCCGGACAGCCAGCCGGCCGGCCGCTCGCGCGGCGCCTCGTGTTCCCGCCGGTACGAGGCCGTCCAGGGGTTGGCCGGCCACACCCGGGCGAACAGCGCGTGACCGGTGCCGGTCCCCAGCGCCGGCAGGTCGCGCGCCGAGGGGTACAGCTCCCCCTCGGGGGTGCGGATGGCCGGTCCGACGGTGGCCGCGCGGGGCCAGCGGGCGGCCACGTCGAGCAGCTCGTCCACCGAGCCCGGCTCGAACCGGACGTCGGGGTTCGCCACCAGCGCCCAGCCCTCGGTCACGTCGGACAGGCCGGCGTTCGCGGCGGCCCCGTAGCCGACGTTCCCGCCGGTGCGCAGCAGCCGCACGTGCGGGTGCGTGGCCACGGCCCGCTCCGGGGCGCCGTCGGTGGAGCCGTTGTCGGCCAGCACGAGCTCCACCGGCCGGGTCGTGGCAGTGCTCAGCGACTCGACGAACCCCGGGAGGGTGTCCCCGGGCGAGTAGGTGACCGCCACCACCCTCAGGGGTCGGGATCCGGGTGCAACGTCCACCCGGCGAGCCTAGGGGGCGCCCCGACGACGCCCTGAACGGCGCGTCCTCGAGCGGGTCCGGCGAGGCGGATGGGACGGCTGAGGCTCTCCGGCCCCACGCACCCGGTCCGATCGCGGGGCCGCCGGTATGGTCGCGAGGCGTGACTACAGCCAGCCCTGACCTCGTCGTCGTCGGCTCCGGCTTCTTCGGCTTGACGGTCGCCGAGCAGGTGGCGACCCAGCTGGACAAGCGGGTACTCGTCATCGACCGCCGCGACCACCTCGGCGGCAACGCGTACTCGGAGCCCGAGCCCGAGACCGGCATCGAGATCCACCGGTAC
>JAOPUQ010000222.1 GCA_025963425.1 Modestobacter sp.
GGGTGGGCGTCGTCCTCGGGCGGGTGCTCGGCGACGCCGCGCGGGCCGGCGCGCTGCCCCCGGCCGGCGGCCGGACCACCGGAACGGTGAGCGCCGAGGCCGCCGCCGTGCTCGGTGGTGACCAACCCGCCCTGGACGACGTCGTCCGGGCCCGGGCGCTGCTGGCCTGGAGCGCGCTGTTCGGCACGGTGAGCTTCGAGCTGTTCGGGCACTTCACCGGCTCGGTGACCGACGCCGACACCTTCTTCGACGACGCGGTCACCGACCTGGCCGGGCTGCTGGGGTTCTGACCGGTTCCCCTTCCGGTAGCCACCCGCGTGGTGCTGCCGACTCCCCCCGGACGCGACCGGGCCCGCCTCCCCGGGGGAGACGGGCCCGGTCGCGGCCCCTCCAGGGCATCCCCGAGCGTGCGAGGGGACCCAGGAGGGGGTTCCTTCTTCAGTCGATCGCGAGCGTCGTCTCGTTGAGGCCGACGTCGGCGGCGATCCGGCGCTCGGCCCGGCCGACCGGCGACAGTGAGCGCAGCGTCCACTCGCCGGGGGCGGCGAAGAACCGGAACTCACCCTCCGGGCTGGTCACCACCTCCGCGGTGAACTCGTCGGTCGCGTCCAGCAGCCGGACGTAGGCCCCGGCCACCGGTGCGCCGTCGTGCCACACCGAGCCCTGGATGACCGTCTGGGTGCTCAGGTCGATCCCGGCCAGTGCACCACCCTGCTTGGGAGCTCCGCACATGTCAGCTCACTTCTCGATCGGGACGCCGACCAGCGAGCCGTACTCGACCCAGCTGCCGTCGTAGTTCTTGACGTCGGACTTGCCGAGCAGCTCGCGGAGCACGAACCAGGTGTGGCTGGAGCGCTCGCCGATCCGGCAGTAGGCGATGGTGGCCTTGCTCTCGTCGAAGCCCTGCTCGTCGTAGAGCTTGGCCAGGTCCGCGTCGGACTTGAAGGTGCCGTCCTCGTTGGCCGCCTTGCTCCACGGGATGTTCATCGCGGTCGGGACGTGGCCGCCCTTCTGCGCCATCTCCTGCGGGAGGTGCGCCGGGGCGAGGATCTTGCCGGAGAACTCGTCGGGCGAGCGCACGTCGATGAGGTTCTTGTTGCCGATGGCGGCCACGACCTCGTCACGGAAGGCACGGATCGACAGATCGGGCTCACTGGCCTGGTAGGTCGTGGCCGGGCGCTGGACGATGTCCTTGGACAGCGGGCGCCCGTCGAGCTCCCACTTCTTGCGGCCGCCGTCGATCAGCTTCACGTCGCCGTGGCCGTAGAGCTTGAAGTACCAGTACGCGTAGGCGGCGAACCAGTTGTTGTTGCCGCCGTAGAGGACCACGGTGTCGTCGTTGCTGATGCCCTTGGCCGACAGCAGCGCCTCGAAGGCGGGCTTGTTCACGAAGTCGCGGCGCAACGGGTCCTGGAGGTCGGTCTTCCAGTCCAGCTTGACGGCACCCTCGAGGTGACCGCCGTCGTAGGCGCTGGTGTCCTCGTCGACCTCGACGAAGACGAGGCCGGCGTCGCCGAGGTGCTCCTGCGCCCAGTCGGCGGTGACGAGCACGTCAGTTCGGCTCATGTCTGTTCTCCTCTGATCGGGGGTGTGCGGTCTGTGGGTGGTGCGGAGGGATCAGGCGGTGCGGCCGGGGAAGGCCCGCCGCACGGTCAGGTAGAGCTCGCAGCCCAGGCAGAACCCGGTCGCCGCGTTGAGCAACGCCGCTACCAGCGCGAGGCCGGTGGCGACCGCGCCGAGGAGCGGCACGCCGAGCAGGTACCCGGCGGCGCCGACCGCGGCGAAACCGAGGCCGACGAGCTGGGCGAACCGCGGCGGGCCCTCCGGCTCGCGCTCCCGCGCCGGGCCCAGCCGCGGCGCGACGAGCGTGCGGAACAGCACGCCGTAGGGGGCGTACCGCAGACCGGCGAACGCGCCGACGGCGAAGACGACCGCCTGGACGGCGACCAGCCAGCCGCTGCCGGTGAGCAGCGCGACGGCGAGCTCGACGGTGGTTACCCAGGCGCCGAAGCGCGGGCCGCGGACGTCGACCTGGGTGGCCGCCTCAGGCGACCCGGGGGTCACACGGAACGGCGCGGGAGAAGCGGGTGTGGCGGGCATCAGGGCCTCCGGACGGCGGACAGGGCGCGTCTGGACGAGCGGGGCTCGTCCTCAGGAGGCCGGACACAGGCAGCTGCCGACGCGGCACAGGTCCACTGTGCGGCGCGAGGTCAGCAGGGTACCCACGCCGTGAGGGTAACCGATCACCGCTGGGCCGCCGTGTGCGCGTCGACCAGGGCGGTCAGCTCCTCGGGCCGGGGAGCGCCGCTGCTGCGGCCCAGCAGTGCCCCGGTGCGGTCGAGGTAGAAGAGCGTGGGGGTGCGCCGGACGTCCAGGGCGCGCACCTCGTCGAGGTGGCTCTCGGCGTCCACGTGGTGGTAGGCGAGCCCCGGCCGGCTGGTCTGCAGCTGCTGCAGCCGGGCGCGGGTTGCCCGGCACGGCCCGCAGAAGGCGGTGGAGAACTGCACCACGGTGAGGTCTGCGTCCCCGGGCCGGACGCCGAGCCCGGCCAGCACGGTCTGCGGGGTCACGGCGTCCTCCTGCTCGTCGGCGGCCGGGGCGGGCGTGCGGACGGCGCCGTCGCGGGTGCGCAGCCACCAGGCAGCCGCACCGGTCACCGCCAGGGCGACCACCAGCACCACCAGTCCTGTTCCGCTCACGTGCTGGCCCAACCCGGCCGGCGGCGGCTGCATTCCACCGGGCGGCGGTTGGCCGGCGGGTCAGCCGCGCAGCACCGTGTCCCGCGCCTCGACGCCCACGCGCACGCCGCCCCGGCCCGGGTCGATGCTGGTCAGCCGCAGGCCGAAGGGCAATGCCGGCACCGGGTACCGGAAGTCCAGCAGGTCCGCTGCCCGGTCCAGCACGAAGCCGGGCACGTCGACCCCGGCCGCGGCGGCCTGCTGGACGTCGACCACGACGTCCCGCCCGTCCAGGACCACGGCGCCCGCCCCGGTGACCGGGAAGTCGTACCCCAGCAGCGACACCGTGCGGGTGATCCGCAGGCCGCCGTCGGCCGGGGCCACGGTGGTGTCCCCGCCCAGCTGCTGGGCCAGCAGGGCGTAGGACAGCGTCGCGGTCCCGTCGATCCGGTCCACCGGGACCTCCTGCACCGACCCGGACAGCACGTCGGACAGCGGGATCCGCACGCCGCGCAGGGAGACCTGGGCCCGGGTGCCGGCGGGCTGGCCCAGTTGGTCGGCGGTCAGGCTGACCCGGACGTCGGTGTACCGGCCGGAGACGGCCTGGGTGAGGAACGGGAACCCGGTGATGTCGACGTCCGGGGTGCCGGCCAGACCGCCGCGCTCGGCGATCTGCTGGGCGACCTGGTCCTCGGCGATGCCGACGCCGACCCGGTCGGCGACCACGGCGCCGCCCAGCAGCAGCACCAGGAGGACCACCAACACCTTCACGGCTCCCAGTCTGCCGCGCGGGGCGCCGGGACGGCGGGAGGCGCGGAGGTCAGCTCGCCCCGTACAGGGCCAGCGCGTAGGCCACCGGCGCGGTCGCGGCCAGCGGCAGCACCGCCTGCACCACCGGCAGCGCCCACCCCCGCTGGGCCCGCTCGGCCACCACGTAGGAGGCGCCCAGCCCCATCAGCGCGGCGACCGCTCCGAGCGCCGCACCGGAGGTCACGGCCGTGACCGCGCCGATCAGGTCCCCGCCGTCCCGGCGCAGCAGCGCCACGACCACCGCGGCCAGCACACCGATCGCGAGCCCGAGCAGGCCGCGGGGCACGCCCTCGGCGATCAGCGGGCGCGGCAGCAGCAGGTCGACCAGGTGGCCGACGGCGAGCGCCACCCCCACGATCAGCGCGTAGCTGACGGCTGCCCGTGTCCCGCCCCCGGTCCGGCCCACCATCAGCAGCACCGCCAGGGAGCAGACGCAGGAGACCAGCAGGAGCACCCCGGCCAGTGAGGCCACCAGGTAGCGGCGGGGGGCGGGCCGGGTCATCTGGTGGACGACCGCGGCGAGGAACGCCAGCCCCAGGACGACGAGGAGCTGGTCGAGCCGGGCCCGGTCGGGCAGCAGCAGGGCCACGTCGGCACCGGCCGCCGCAGCCACCCCGACGGCGAGGGAGCCCAGGAACCCGCGGATGCCGGTGGCCACCACCCAGGCGGCGACCAGGCCGAGCTGCAGGACGGCCACCGCCACGACCAGCCCTGCCTGGCCCAGCGCCGTCGGCAGGGCGACCAGCAGCACGGTGGCGAGCAGGACGAACCCGGTGGCCGGCAGATGGTGCGCCCGCGGGGGCAGCTCGGCGTCCAGCACGGCGTGGGTCACCCGCCGATGCTCCCAGAGGAGGCGGCGCGCGGTGCGGCACACGCCGGGACGGCGGGCGTCGGCTCGGCGGCGGCCCGGACCGCCGCGGC
>JAOPUQ010000270.1 GCA_025963425.1 Modestobacter sp.
GATCCGGTGTGCCCGGCTGCACGAGGCCGCTGGGCCCGGCTGGCCGCCGGCCCGCTACGCCGCGCGGCGGCGCTCACCTGAGGGTGCTCAGCCGGTCGGCCACATCGAGCAGCCACCCTGGCCCGGCGGTCCGCGCGGCGCCGGGCAGGCGGGCGCGCAGTCCCCGGTCGGCGGTCACCACCAGCAGGTCGTCGCCACCACCGGCCAGCGTCGCGGCGGTCCCGGCGATCGCGTCGTCCCCGCTGCCGGGCGCCCGCACCAGCTGGATCCCGTCCGGGGCGGCGACCTCACGGGCCTGCCCCTCCACCACCGCCACCAGCCCGGTGACCGGCACCGGGTCGCCGTCCGGACCGGCCACGGTCCGCCCCGGGAGAGCGGCCAGCCGGTCCAGCAGCCGGCTGGTCGCGCCGGCCCGGTCCCGCCACCAGCCGTCGGGCCGGGAGCCCACGACGTTGGCCGTGTCGACCAGCACCACCGTCACCGGGTCAGCGGCGGCGGGCCGCGCCGAGGACCGCCGTCCCGAGGAACAGCAGGAAGCCGACGACGGCGAGCCAGAACAGGCCCTTCACCACGGCGCCGATCACGGTGAGGGCCACCCAGACGACCAGCAGCACGAGCAGGAAGCGCAGCAGCACGGGACCCTCCTCCGAACCGGGTGCATCCCGGCCTCCGTGCCCCGACCGTAGGGCACCGACCGAGATGCTCAGCTGCCCTCGGCCGTTCCGAGCCGCCAGTAGCCCATGAACGCCACGGACGTGCGTGGCACCCCCAGGTCGCGGACCAGGCAGCGGCGCAGCGCCTTGCCAGGCCGGCCTCCCCGGCCAGCCAGGCGTAGCGGCCGTCGGCACCCGCAGCGGGATCTGCCGCGCTCAGCTGAGGAAGCGCTCCACCACCGGGGCGAGCTCCTCGGCCTCGGTGATCAGCGCGAGGTGGCCGCCGCGGTAGAGGTGCAGCTCGGAGTTGGGGATCAGCCGGGCCATCAGCCGGGGGTTGACCTCCGGGATGATCGGGTCGTCGTCACCGGCGAGCACCAGCGTGGGCTGCCGGATCAACCGCAGCAGCGGCAGGCTCGTCCAGCCGGCGCCGGCCGCGAGCTGGTAGTAGTAGCCGCGCCGCGGACCCAGCCGGGAGTCGGCATGCAAGACCGTGGCTGCCCGCTCGGGGTGCTCGCGCATCGTGCCGCCGTAGATCTCCCCGGCGATCGCTCGCGCATAGCCGGGGTCGCGGTGCCGCCGGGGAGTGAGCATCCGGGACAACACCCGCGGGTGGGCCGGCACCATCAGCGACCCCGTTCCGGTCGCGGCCAGCACCAGGCGCCGGCACCGGTTGCGGTGCTGGACGGCGAACTGCTGCGCCAGGCCACCGCCCCAGGAGAAGCCGAGCACGTCGACCGCCGCGTCGCCGTGGCCCAGCTCGGTCAGCATCCCGGCGACCACGGGCGCGAAGGTGACCATCGTGTAGGGCAGCACCGGACGCGGCGACCCACCCACCCCGGGGACGTCGAAACGGATCACCTCGCGCCGCGGGTCCAGCGCGTCGACGAAGGGCTGCAGCACCTCCAGGCTGGCGCCGATGCCGTTCATCAGCAGCAGCGGCGTCAGCGAGCCGTCGCCCGGACGCACCGAGACCCGCAGGGTCCGCCCGCCGACGGTCACCGTCCGCAATTCCGGGTCCCGGGTTCCGCGGGTCCCCGTCTGCGCGGTCACTTGTCGAACACGTACGTGCCGGGCGCCTGGCCCAGGGTCGGTTGCCCGCCGCCCAGCTTCGGCGGCGCATCGATCTCCTCGCCGGACCGCTCCCCCACCCAGCGGCTGAAATCGGTCCACCACGAGCCCTTCTCGGTATGCGCCGCGGCGAGCCACTCATCGGCGTCGGCGGTGTTGGGCGTCGCCGTCCGCCACGTCGACTTCGGGTTGCTCGGCGGGTTCACCAGGGAGGCGATGTGCCCACTGGTGGACAGCACGAAGCGGGTGTCCCCGCCCAGCAGCTGGGTGGTCGCGTAGCAGGACTGCCAGGGGCAGAGGTGGTCGGCGATCCCGGCGACCACGTAGGCGTCGACCGTGACCGCGGCCAGGTCGATCGGCGTCCCCAGCATGGCAGCCTCCCCCGGCTTGGTCAGGGAATTGTGCACGGACATGTCCAGGAAGCCGCGGTGCAGCGCCGCGGTCATCCGGGTCGTGTCGGCGTTCCAGTAGAGGATGTCGAAGGCCGCCGGCGGCTTGCCCAGCAGGTAGTTGTTGACCCAGTAGTTCCAGATCAGGTCGTTGGGCCGCAACCAGGCGAAGACCTCCGCCAGCGTCGCGCCGTCCAGGAAACCCTTCCGCGCCGACGCCCGGGTGGCCGCCCGGGCGGACTTCTCGTCCAGGAAGGCCCCCGCCGTCCCCCCACGGGACTGGTCGAGCACGGTGACCGCGAACGCGGCGGCGGCGACCCGGTCCTGCTTCCCGATCGCGGCCAGGTGGCCGAGCACCATGGCGGTGATGATCCCGCCGGAGCAGAAGGACATCAGGTTCGTCTGCGACGACCCGGTGATCCGCTCGGCGGCGGCCATCGCGTCGAGCACCGCCTGGCCGTAGGTGTCCAGGCCCCAGTCGGCGTGCCGGGCGTCGGGGTTGCGCCAGGACATCATGAAGACCTGCTGCCCGCCGGCGACGACGTGCTCGACGATGCTGCGCCCTTCGGCGAGGTCGGCGATGTAGTACTTGTTGATCGTCGGCGGCACCATCACCAGCGGGACGGCGTGCACCGTCGGCGTCGTCGGCTGGTACTGGATGAGCTCGAACACCGGCGTCCGCAGCACGACCGCACCCGGAGACCGGGCGAGGTCCTTGCCCACCTCGAAGGCGTCGGGCTCGACCATCGAGGGCACCCGGGGTGGCGAGGAGAGGTCGCGGACCAGCCGCTTGGCCCCGGTCACGGCGTTGCGGCCGCCGGTGTCCACGACGGCCTTCAGGGCCAGCGGGTTGAGGACCGGGTTGTTGCTGGGCGCCAGGGCCTCGACGATGTTGGTCACCGAGAAGCGGATCCGCTCGTCGTGGGCCCACGGCAGGGCCGCGTCGTCGACCAGCTGCGTCGCCGTCCTCGCCGTCACCAGGTGCGCCTGCATCGCCCGCTTCAGCAGCGGGTTGCCCGACCACGCGGGATCGGTATAGCGCTTGTCCTTCGGAGCGGGCGCCACCTCGGAACGGCCCAGCCCGATCCGGCCGAACTCGCCGACCAGCTGCCCGGTGTGCTCCAGCACGGCGCGCGGGTGACGCGCCAGGGCGGCGGTGAACCGGATGCTGCTGCTCACCGGGGGCACCAGCCGCCGCAACGGGCCGAGGGCGGCGTCGGTGAGGATCATGTCCAGCCCGGTCGCGGAGTCGGCGATCTGCTCGGGCTCGCCGGCCGGGGCGCCGCCGGTCGCCGAACCCGGCGCGGGGACGGCCCCGGCGGCAGACGCCGGGGGCGGTCCGGACGACTCCTGCCGGGGGGCGCCGTCCGCCCGGGGCGCGGCGCTCATGACCGATCCCCGGCGACGGCCGCCAGGCGGGCGGCGGTGAGTGGCACGCTGACAGTTCGGGCTTCCCGCACGGGGTCTCCTCATCCCGACGCGGCTGGCTGGGCCACGTCGTCCCTCCCCGGCCTGGACGGACCGGTTGTGATGCGCACCACACAACCACACTGGGACGACGGCGCAATCGCAAACCCCCAGGACCGTCCGGGGACACCGCCGCAGCACGCCGGCCGCGCGGGCGTCCCGGGGCAACCCGCCGTGTGTTTGCGGCTCGATACCGGTACTAATTAGCGGTGTCAGCAACCCTGTCCTCCGTGGCTGCCCACGCCCAGGTCAGCACGAGTACCGCCAGCCGGGCGCTCTCCGGCCACCCCTCGGTGCTCCCGGCGACCCGCGAGCGGGTGCTGGCAGCGGCGGCCGAGCTGCACTACCAGCCCAACCGGATGGCCAGCGCGCTGCGCACCAACCGCTCGGGCCTGATCGGGCTGGTGGTCAACAACCTGCGGATCAACACCTTCCACACCATCGCCGAGACGCTGCAGGGGTGGGCCGGCCCGCAGGGCTACCAGGTGCTGGTCTGCACCACCGGCGGCGACCCGGCGCGGGAGGCCGCCTTCCTGCAGACCGCCCGGATGCACCACCTGGACGGCGTCGTCGTCGCCGGGTCCGGGGCGAACGCGGAGCTGGTCAACCGCCTCCTGGAGGAGGGCCGGGCCGTGGTCACCATGAACCGCGAGGTCCCCGGATCGCGGGCACCCTCGGTGATGACGGACTACGAGACGACCGCGCGGCTGGCCACCGAGCACCTGCTCTCCCTGGGCCACACCCGCATCGCGGCCATCGAGGGGCCACCGGAGATCACCTCCGGGCGGCTGCACCACGCCGGCTTCGCCGGGGCGATGGCCGCGGCCGGCGTGCCGCTGGTGCCCGGACTGGTGGTCCGGGGACCGTTCGCCATGTCCTTCGGCCGCGCTGCGGCCGAGACGGTGCTGCAGCGGACGGACCCGCCCACCGCGCTGCTGGTGAGCAACCACGAGGCGTCCCTCGGTGCCCTGCCCGTGCTGGGGGAGGCGGGCCTGCGCGTGCCGGAGGAGATCTCGGTCATCTGCACCGAGGAGGAGCCCTTCTACAGCTGGTGGACCCCGCCGCTCACCACGGTCGACAACCGCGCCGAGGACCAGGCCCGCCGGGCCGCCGACCTCCTGCTGGCCCAGCTCAGGGGGGACGACGACGCCCCCGCTCCCGGCCACGCGGAGCTGCTGGAGCCGCGGCTGGTCGTCCGCGGGTCGACCGCTCCCCCGCGCCGGGGCGGTCAGCGCGGCGAGGTCAGCTGACCCGCTCGAAGACCGCGGCCAGGCCCTGGCCGCCACCGATGCACATCGTCTCCAGGCCGTAGCGGACCTCGCGGCGGCGCATCTCGTGGGCCAGGGTGGCCAGGATCCGCGCGCCGGTGGCGCCGACCGGGTGGCCCAGGGAGATCCCCGAGCCGTTGACGTTGACCCGCTCGCGGTCCTCGGCGCCCAGCACCCAGGCGTTCAGGCAGGCGATCACCTGGCTGGCGAAGGCCTCGTTGAGCTCGATGAGGTCCATGTCGGCCAGCGACAGGCCGGTCCGCTGCAGCACCTTCGCCGTGGCCGGGACCGGGCCGATGCCCATGGTCTCCGGCGGGACACCGGCCACCGCCCAGCCGGCCAGCCGCACGAAGGGCTCCCAGCCCCGGCGGTCGGCCTCGGCGCGGGTGGTGACCACGCACACGGCCGCGCCGTCGTTCTGACCCGAGGCGTTCCCCGCGGTGACGGTGGCCTCGGGGTCGACCCTGCCCATCACCGGGCGCAGCTTGGCCAGGTCCGCCATCGTGGTCTCGGGACGGGGGTGCTCGTCCTCGGTGACCACGCGGGCCGGCGTCTTGCGGGTGCCCGGCACCTCGACGCCGATGATCTCGTCCTTGAAGCGCCCCTCGCGGATCGCCGCCCCCGCGGCCTGCTGGGAGCGCAGCGCCCAGGCGTCCTGCTCCAGCCGGTCGATGCCGTACTCGCGGCGGACGTTCTCCGCGGTCTCCAGCATGCCGCCGGGGACCGGGTGGTGAATGCCGC
>JAOPUQ010000109.1 GCA_025963425.1 Modestobacter sp.
GCTCCCGCTCCGGTGCAGCCCGCGGCGCCGGCGCCGGCGGGGCGATGACCCGCACCCGGCGCGGGCTGCTCAACGGGGCCCGCACCGCCTTCGCCGAGCGCGGCCTGCGCCGCACCACGATGCAGCACGTCGCCGCGGCCGCCGGGGTGGCCAAGGCGACGCTGTACAACCACTTCCGCACCAAGGACGACGTGGCCGGCGCCCTGCTGGCCTTCGAGCTCGACCGGCTGGCGGCCCTGGCCGCCGAGCTGCCGCTGACCGTCGCGGTCCCCGCGCTGGCCGAGGAGGTCGGCTCCCACCCGGTGCTGCGGCGGCTGGCCGAGACCGAGCCCGAGACGCTCACCCGGATGCTGAACACCGACCCGCACCGCTGGGACGACGTGGTGGTGGCGCTGGGCACCTCGCTGGGCATCACCCGGCCGGCCGCCGAGGTGCTGTCGCGCTGGCTGCTCGGCCTGGTCCTGCAGCCCGGCGACCCGGGCGAGCGGGCGCGCCAGGCCGCCCAGGTGACCGCGATGCTGGGCGTCTGACCGCACCGTCGCGTCCCGACGGCCCGTTCCCCCGCCGGGCGAGCGGGCCGTCGCGGGTCCAGGGCCCGGACCCGTCCACCGGCATAGGCTGAGCCGCAGCAGCGGCGTCGCCGTCAGCGCCGGCGGGCCCACCGTCGTCCGGCGACCCACGGAGCGCGCGATGCGGTACCTCTTCCGACCTCCGGCCGTCGACGCGGCCGGTCTGCTGTCCCTGCCCTGGCACCAGCCGCTCGCGGAGTGGGACGCCAGCCTGCTGCTGGAGGTCCCGCAGCGGGGCATCTCGCGGCACGTGGTCCGCTTCGTGGCCAGCGACGGGCAGGTCTACGCCCTCAAGGAGATCGCCGAGCCGCTGGCGCGGCACGAGTACGCCCTGCTCGGCGCCTTCGAGGAGGAGGGTCTCCCGGCGGTCTCGGTGGTCGGCATCTGCGTGGACCGCCCGCACGAGCTGGACGCCGTCCTGGTCACCCGGTACCTCGAGTACTCGATGTCCTACCGGTACCTGTTCTCCAGCCCGCGGCTCGGGCAGTCGGCCGACCGGTTGATCGACACCCTGGTCGAGCTGCTGGTGCGGCTGCACCTGGCCGGGGTGTACTGGGGTGACTGCTCGTTGTCCAACACCCTGTTCCGGTTGGACGCCGGCGCCTTCGCCGCGTACCTGGTCGACGCGGAGACCGTGGAGCGGCACCCGACGATCTCGGCCGGCAAGCGGGCCTACGACGTGGAGCTCGCCCAGGAACGGGTCGGTGCCGAGCTGCTGGACCTGCGCTCGGGTGGGCTGCTCCCCGGTGACATCGACCCCATCGAGGTCGCCGACGGCCTGGTCGGTCGCTACGAGGCGCTGTGGGACGAGGTGACCCGGGAAGAGGTCTTCCGGCCCGACGAGCAGCGCTACCGGGTCGCCGAGCGGCTGCAGCGGCTCAACGACCTCGGCTTCGACGTCGGCGAGGTGGAGCTGGTGACGTCCAGCGACGGTGCCCGGCTGCGCGTGGAGACCCGGGTGGCCGAGGCCGGCCACCACCGGCGGGAGCTCTTCCGGCTCACCGGCCTGGAGGTGCAGGAGAACCAGGCCCGCCGGCTGCTGAACGACATCAGGTCCTACCGCGCCTACCTCGAGCAGCGCGAGGGCCGACCGGTCCGCGAGTCCGTCGCGGGGCACCGCTGGCTGACGGAGGTCTACCAGCCGGTCGTGGACGCGATCCCGCCCCATCTCGTGGGCCGGCTGGCGCCGGCCGAGGTGTTCCACGAGGTGCTGGAGCACCGCTGGTTCCTGTCCGAGCGTGCCGGCCGGGACGTCGGGACGAAAGCTGCCGTGCGGTCGTACTTCGAGACCGTCCTGCCCGCGACGCCCGAGCAGGTGACCCCACCCTCGGCGGTCGCCGAGCGGGGCTGACGTGCTCCCGCGCCCTCCGCTCCGGCTGGTCACGGACGGGTGTCGCTCCGTTTGACACTGCCCTGTGAACTGGGCCACGCTCCCGGCACTGCGGTGACTGCCTGTCACCGCCTGCTGGAGGAGGCGACGTCGGTGCTCGACGGCGTGCACAGGCTCCCAGAAGGGCCGCTTCCCGACCCGGCCCGGCGGCTGCGGTCCCGGTGGCCGCGGTCCCGTCGCGGTCTGGCGGTCGGCGCTGCGGCCGCCGTCCTGACCTCGGTGCTGGCCGCCTGTGGCGGCGGTGGCGGCGGCGGCGTGCCGACGCTCACCTGGTACACCAACCCCGACTCCGGCGGTCAGGCCGAGATCGCCTCACGGTGCACCGACGCCGCGCAGGGGCGCTACCGGATCGAGACGGCGGTGCTGCCCCGCGATGCCTCCTCGCAGCGTGAGCAGCTCATCCGGCGGCTCGCGGCCAACGACAGCTCGATCGACATCATGAGCCTGGACCCGCCGTTCATTCCGGAGTTCGCCCAGGCGGGCTTCCTGGCACCGGTACCCGAGGACGTCGCCGGCCGGGTCACCGAGGACGTCGTCGAGAGCGCGATCGAGGGCTCGACCTGGAACGGCGAACTCGTCGCCGTCCCGTTCTGGGCCAACACGCAGCTGCTCTGGTACCGCAAGTCGGTGGTCGAGGCCGCCGGGCTGGACATGACCCAGCCGGTCACCTGGGACCAGCTGATCACCGCCGCGAAGGACCAGGACGTGCTCCTCGGTGTGCAGGGGGCCCGCGCCGAGTCGCTCACCGTGTGGTTCAACGCCCTCATCGAGTCCGCCGGTGGTTCGATCATCGCCGACAACTCCACCGACCCGGACAACATCCAGCTGGGCCTCACCTCGGACGCCGGCCTGCGCGCGGTCCAGGTGATGCGGGACATCTCGCGCAGCGGTCAGGCCGGGGCCTCGCTGTCCACCGCGACCGAGGACACCACCGCCACCGGCTTCGAGGGGCCGGACGCCGGCTTCCAGGTCAACTACCCGTTCGTCTGGGGACGGGCGCTGGCCGCCGTCGAGGCCGGGACGATGGAGCAGTCCGTGCCCGACGACTTCGGCTGGGCGCTCTACCCGCAGGTCGACGAGGGAACCGACAGTGCGCCACCCTACGGCGGGATCAACCTGGGCATCAGCGCCTTCAGCCAGCACGTCGACTTCGCCTACGCGGCGAGCGAGTGCATCACCTCCACGGAGAACCAGGCCTACTACTTCACGACCAACGGCAACCCGGCGTCGGACACCACCGTCTACGACGACCCCGACGTGCTCAAGGTCTTCCCGATGGCGCCGACCATCCTGCAGTCGCTCGACCAGGCCGCCCCGCGACCGCAGACGCCGTACTACAGCGAGGTCTCCGGCGGACTGCAACGCGAGTACCACCCGACCAGCTCGGTGAACCCGAAGACGACACCGCAGAAGGCCACCGACTTCATCACCGCCGTCCTCCGGAAGGAGCAGCTGCTGTGAGCGAGCTTGCGAGCGAACCGATGAGGACAGCAGCACTGCGAACGCGGACGACGAGCGCCGGCGAGGCGTCCTCGTGAGCACCACGACGCTCCCCCCGACGGAGAAGGCGGCGCCGGTCTCGGCGCCTGCCGGGACCACCAGCGACCGGGCCCGCAGCGAGCGCACGCTCGGCTGGTTGCTGGCCGGGCCCGCCCTGCTGGTGATGCTGCTGGTCACCGCCTACCCGATCCTGCAGGCGGTCTACGACTCGTTGTTCGACTACCGGCTCACCGACCCGGAGAACCGGTCGTTCACCGGGTTGTCCAACTACTGGGTCATCCTCACCGACAGCACGTGGTGGATCGCGATCGGCGTCACGGTGTTCATCACGGCCGTGACGGTCGCGGTCGAGCTGGTGCTCGGCTTCGCGCTGGCGTTCGTGATGGCCAAGGCGCTCAGCGCCATCCGTCCCGTGCTCCGCGCCGCGATCCTCATCCCCTACGCGGTGATCACCGTGGTGTCGGCCTTCGCCTGGAAGTTCGCCTTCGCCATCGACACCGGCTTCATCAACAAGTGGTTCGGCTGGCTGCCGGGGATCAGCGGTGACACCGACTGGTTCGGCGGCCAGTGGTCGGCGCTGTTCGTCGTCTGCGTCGCCGAGATCTGGAAGACCACGCCCTTCATCTCCCTGCTCCTGCTGGCCGGCCTGGCCCAGGTGCCCGAGGTGCTGCAGGAGGCCGCCAAGGTCGACGGCGCCACCTGGTGGCAGCGGTTGCGCAAGGTCACCCTGCCGAACATGAAGGCCGCGATCATGGTCGCGCTGCTGTTCCGCACCCTGGACGCCTTCCGGGTCTTCGACAGCGTCTTCGTGATGACCGCGGGCGCCAACCACACCGAGACGGTCTCGTTCCTGGCCTACCGGCAGACCATCTCGCGGCTGGAGATCGGGCTGGGGTCGGCGGTGTCGGTACTGCTCTTCCTCGCCGTGGTGCTCATAGCCGCGGTGTTCATCAAGGGCTTCAAGGTCGACCTGGCCCAGGCGAGGGGTGAGCGCTGATGTCCCGCAGGGAGAAGATCTGGTGGATCGTCGCCGGTGTCCTGATCGTCCTCTACGCGCTGGCGCCGATCGCCTGGATCGTGTCGCTGTCGTTCAAGGCGCCCAGTGACCTGGCCAACGGCCAGTTCCTGCCCACCGACGCCTCGACGGAGAACTACTCGCTGATCCTCACCGGCGCGGCCAGCGACCTGTTCCTGCCGGCGCTGCGGAACTCCTTCGGCATCTGCCTGATCGCCACGGCCATCTCCTGCGTGCTGGCGATGTTCGCTGCCTATGCCATCGCCCGGCTGGACTTCCCGGGCAAGAAGCTCATCCTGGGGACGGCGCTGGGGGTCGCCATCTTCCCGGTGATCTCGATCGTCACGCCGCTGTTCAACCTGTGGCGGAACATCGGGCTCTACGACACCTGGCCGGGGCTGATCATCCCGTATCTGTCGCTGACGCTGCCGATCTCGATCTGGACCATGTCGGCGTTCTTCCGCGAGATCCCCTGGGAGATGGAGCAGGCCGCCCAGGTCGACGGCGCCACCACGTGGCAGGCGTTCCGCAAGGTGATCGTCCCGCTGGCCGCCCCGGGTGTCTTCACCACGGCGATCATCGCCTTCTTCATCGCCTGGAACGACTTCGTCTACGGCATCTCGCTGACCTCGACGAGTGCCTCCCGGCCGGTGCCGGCGGCGCTGGGCCTGTTCTCCGGAGCCTCGCAGTTCGAGGACCCCACGGGGGCGATCGCCGCCGCGGCGGTGATCGTGACCATCCCGGTCGTCGCCCTGGTCCTGCTGTTCCAGCGGCGCATCGTCGCCGGCCTCACCAACGGCGCCGTCAAGGGCTGACCGCCCTCTCACGGACTCAGCACTCAACGAAGGGGACGAGCACCGATGGCCTCGATCGAGATGAAGCACATCGTCAAGCAGTACGGCGACGGGTTCCCGGCGGTCAACGACGTCAGCCTGGACATCGCCGAGGGGGAGTTCATGATCCTCGTCGGGCCGTCCGGCTGCGGGAAGTCGACGCTGCTGCGGATGATCGTCGGCCTGGAGGACATCACCAGCGGCGACATGGTCATCGGCGGCGTCCGGGTCAACGACAAGGCACCGCGGGAGCGCAACCTGTCGATGGTCTTCCAGAACTACGCGCTGTACCCGCACCTGACCGTCTTCGAGAACATCGCCTTCCCGCTGCGGCTGGCAAAGGTGCCCGACGACGAGGTCAAGCGCCGGGTCAACGACGCCGCCGACGTGCTCGAGCTGCACGAGCACCTCGGGCGCAAGCCGGCCAACCTCTCCGGTGGCCAGCGGCAGCGGGTCGCCATGGGGCGGGCGATCGTGCGCCAGGCGGAGGCGTTCCTCTTCGACGAGCCGCTGTCGAACCTCGACGCCAAGCTGCGCGGCCAGATGCGCACCGAGATCTCCCGGTTGCAGCGCCGGCTGGGGATCACCACGGTGTATGTCACCCACGACCAGACCGAGGCGATGACCCTCGGGGACCGGGTCTGTGTGCTCCGCAAGGGCAAGATCCAGCAGGTCGCCTCGCCGCGGGAGCTCTACGAGCAGCCGGTCAACCTGTTCGTGGCCGGGTTCATCGGCTCCCCGCCGATGAACTTCCTGCCCGCCACCATCTCGGGCAATGAGCTGAGCACGCCGTTCGGTCCGATCGCCCTCGACGAACGCCGGACGGCGGCGGTGGCCGGCCGCGACCTGCTGCTGGTGGGCATCCGGCCGGAGTACTTCGAGGACGCCTCGCTGGTCGACGAGGCCAAGCTGCCGCTGGGGTCGACCTTCCGGGCCCGGGTGGACGTCACCGAGTGGCTCGGGGACTCCCAGTTCGCCTACATCCCCTACGAGGCGCCGGAGGCCATCACCAACCAGCTGCGCGACCTGTCCCGCGAGCTGGACGCCGAGGAGCTGCGCACCCAGGCCATCGTCTCCATCGACTCGACCAGCCGGATCCGGGAGGGGCGTGACGCGGAGTTCTGGTTGGACAGCCGCAAGGTCCACGTCTTCGACCCCCAGACCGGCGAGAACCTCACCCGCGACGCCGAGGCCGGAGCCGCGCTCACCCGGATGGCCACCGAGGACCGGGTCGAGCAGGTGGAGGAGGCCCGGGCGCGGGCCGACGGGTCCACCAGCGTGGGCGCCGCCTGACCGCGCCCGATCGGGCAGCCGCGACGCCGCCAGCACGGCGCGGTGGCTACCCGGGGTGTCCGCCTGGGACCATGGGCACCGACAGCGTTCCCGGGTCGCGTACCCCGCCGCCGGCGGGGAGCGCGCCGGACCAGGAGGAGCCATGCCCAACCCGTTCGTGAAGCTGTGGAAGTACCTGACGGCGTCGGCGAACCAGCAGATCGACCAGCGGGCTGACCCCAAGGTCCAGATCTCCCAGGCGATCCAGGCCGAGCAGCAGCGGCACCAGTCGCTGGCCAACCAGGCCGCCGCCGTCCTGGGCAACCAGCGGCAGCTGGAGATGCGCCTGAACCGTCAGCTGGGTGAGGTCGAGCAGCTGCAGGCCTCCGCCCGTCAGGCGCTCGTGCTGGCCGACCAGACCCGCGCCACGGACCCGGCCAAGGCCGCCGAGTACGACAACGCCGCGCAGGCGTTCGCCACCCAGCTGGTGGCCGCCGAGCAGTCGATGGAGGACCTCAAGCGCAGCCACGACGAGGCGCTGCAGGCCGCCGAGCAGGCCAAGGGCGCGGTCGAGCAGAGCCGGATGCGGCTGCAGACCACGCTGGCCGAGCGCACCAAGCTGCTCTCCCAGCTGGAGCAGGCCAAGATGCAGGAGCAGGTCTCGGCCTCGCTGCGGTCGGTCAACGAGCTCT
>JAOPUQ010000324.1 GCA_025963425.1 Modestobacter sp.
GCCGCGGCGACGGCGAGCAGCAGCCCGGCCGTCCGCACCGTGTCCGACGCCGGTGCGGCCCGCCAGGCCACCAGCGCGGCCGCGGCGAGCAGCAGGAGGAGCAGCACCGCGCCGACCGGACCCCGGACCCGCTCCCCGCGCAGCGCCAGCAGCGTCCCGGCGACGACCAGGACGGCGAGCACGGCCAGCGTCGAGACCGTCATCCGCCCGCCTGGGCGAGCAGCCGGGCCGCGGTGGGCCGCAGGTCGCGCTCCACGTCCCAGAGCCCGGCGGCCAGCCGCTGGCCGACCGCCTGCCGGGTGATCCCCAGCTCGGCGGCGGCCTCGGCCTGGGTCCGCCCGGCGCCGACCAGGGCGATGGCCTCCCACGCCTGGGCGCTGCGCCGGTCGACCAGGACCGCGAGCGCGGTCAGCACGGCCTGGGCGTCGGCGGCCGCTGTCGTCGCGGGGCTCCGGACTGCCACCCGGGCGGACCGCCGCTTCGCCGCCTCGACCGCGGCCCGCGCGCAGACGAAGGCCGGGCCGGCGCCGGCCCGGGTGCTGCCCGGCAGCGGTGTCTGCACGGGCCCCGCGCCCACGCCGATGCTCCAGCCACCGGCACGCACCAGGTCCAGCACCACGCCGACCACCGCGGCCGGGTCGTCGAGCACGCCCTGGAACTCATCGCCCGCCGTCCGCTCGAACCGGAGCACGGTGGGCACGCCGGACAGCGCCGACAGCGCCCCGGCCACCCGGTCGGAGCTGCGGCGGCTGCCCTTCTGGTCGACGGTCAGCACGAACGGCACGCCGCAAGTGAAACACCTTGCCTTGACCCAAGCAAGGCTCAGTCCTTGTCCGCCGGCACTGGCGGGAAGCCACCGGTGGCGACCGGACCCCAGCGGTCCACCGTGACCCGCAGCAGCGCCTTGCCCTGCCGGGCCATCGCCGCCCGGTACTCGTCCCAGTCCGGGTGCTCGCCGCTGATCGAACGGAAGTACTCCACCAGCGGCTCCAGCGCCTCGGGCAGGTCCAGCACCTCCGCCGCGCCGTCCAGCTGCACCCACGGCCCGTCCCACTCGTCGGACAGCACGCACAGCGACACCGTCGGTTCACGGCGGGCGTTGACCACCTTGGCCCGCTGCGGATACGTCGACACGACGACCCGGCCCTGCGCGTCCACGCCGTAGGTGACCGGTGACAGCTGGGGGCTGCCGTCACCCCGGCGGGTCATCAGCACGGCGCGGTGGCGGGGACGGAGGAAGGCGAGCAGCTCGTCGCGGTCGACGCGGTCGGCGGTGGCGGTCTTCGGCATGTCAGCAACCTACGACCGCCCACCGACAATCGCGCCCGCTCCCCCACCGCCCGCGCCCGACCCGCGGAGACCGGCCGGGCCTGGCACCGCGCGGTCACCCGGTCCCGCACCCACCGGTGTGCTGGGATCCCTCCATGCCCGACAGTTCCGGCGACTCCGCCGTCCCCACCTCCGGCAGCACGACGGCCGAACCACGAGCCGTCGGCACCCGGGCCCCGGCGCCGAGTCCCGATCGCATGCAGCGGGCACACGCCGCCAGCCGCCGGGTCGCGACCGCCTCCGCCCAGCTGCTGCTCATCGTCGCCGCGATCGTCGTCATCGGCTACGTGCTGGGCAAGCTCTGGGTCGTCCTGCTCCCCGTCGTCCTCGGGCTGCTGTTCAGCACGGTGCTCTGGCCGGCGACCCGCTTCCTGCGCAAGCACGGGTGGCCGTCGGCGCTGGCCGCGATCGTCGTGCTGCTGGTCTTCCTGGGCGCCATCGGCGGGATCATCGCGGTCATCGCCCCGCAGGTGGTCGGCCAGATCGAGGAGCTCGCCAATGGGGTCACCGCCGGGCTGCAACAGGTGCAGGAGTACCTCGCCGGGCCGCCGTTCAACCTCGGTGACGAGCAGATCGGCAACGCCGTCGACTCGGTGATCAACACGGTGCAGAGCAACGCGCAGAACATCGCCGGCTACGCGGTGACCACCGCCACCACCATCGGCAACGTCCTGATCAACCTGGTGCTGGCGCTGGTGCTCACCTTCTTCTTCCTCAAGGACGGCCCCAGGTGGACGCCCTGGCTGGCGGCCCAGACCGGCCCCCGGGCCGCCCCGCACGTGGCGGCGCTGTCGGGGAAGGCGTGGACGACGCTGTCGGAGTTCATCCGACAGCAGGCCCTGGTCGGCTTCGTCGACGCCTTCTTCATCGGCCTCGGCCTGCTGATCCTGGACGTGCCGCTGGTCCTGCCGCTGGCCGTGCTGACGTTCTTCGGCGCGTTCATCCCGATCATCGGCGCCTTCGTGGCCGGCGCCTTCGCCGTCCTGATCGCGCTGGTCAGCGTGGGCTTCACCAAGGCGTTGATCGTGCTGGTCATCGTGCTGATCGTGCAGCAGCTGGAGGGCAACGTGCTGCAGCCGATCATCCAGGGCCGGGGCCTGAACCTGCACGCCGCCGTGGTGATCCTCGCGGTGACCGCCGGCAGCAGCCTGGCCGGCATCATCGGCGCCTTCCTGGCCGTGCCGGTGGCGGCGCTCATCGCGGTGGCCTACCGCTACGGCCGGGACCAGCTCGACGGCCTCACCCCCGAGGTCTCCCCCGACGGCACCCGGCACGAGCTGGTGGGGAACTCGTCGGGAGCCCAGTTGATCCGGGAGACCGTGACCGACGACCCGGAGAACGA
>JAOPUQ010000402.1 GCA_025963425.1 Modestobacter sp.
GGTCGCCGAGCCGGCCGACCCCACGCCACTGCCGTCGGGGTCCGGGGCGGCGGCCGGTGCGGTCGTCTTCGACCGCGTCCGCTTCGGGTACGGCGCGGCCACCGTGCTGCCGGAGCTGGACCTGACCATCCCGGCCGGCCAGACGGTGGCGCTGGTCGGGGCGACCGGGGCTGGCAAGTCCACGCTGGCCCGGCTGGCCGCGCGCTTCTACGACCCGCTGGCCGGCCAGGTGCGCCTGGACGGCGTCCCGCTGAACCGGCTGGCCGACGCCGACCTGCGCCGCGCGGTGGTCATGGTGACGCAGGAGAGCTTCCTGTTCTCCGGGTCGATCGCCGACAACATCTCCTTCGGCCGGCCCGACGCCAGCCGCGCCGAGGTGGCGGCCGCGGCCCGGGCGATCGGCGCGCACACCTTCATCGAGGCGCTTCCCGAGGGCTACGACACCGACGTCCGCAAGCGGGGCGGTCGGCTCTCGGCCGGGCAGCGGCAGCTGGTCAGTTTCGCCCGGGCGTTCCTGGCCGACCCCGCGGTGCTCGTGCTCGACGAGGCCACCAGCTCCCTCGACGTGCCCAGCGAGCGGCTCGTGCAGCGGGCGCTGCAGACACTGCTCGCCGACCGGACGGCGCTGATCATCGCCCACCGGCTGTCCACCGTGGAGTTCGCCGACCGGGTGCTGGTGATGGACGCCGGGCGGATCGTGGAGGACGGCTCCCCCGCCGACCTGGCGGCCGGGACCGGCCGGTTCGCCGACCTGCACCGGGCCTGGGCCGACAGCCTGGTCTGAGCTGCACCCCCGGTCCGAGCTGCCCCCGAGGAACAGGGTGCGACCCACGACCGTTCGGGAAGACGACGGGCGCTCGCGCGGGCGGACGTCGAGGGGCCGGACCGTCCGGTCCCCACACCGCCGCCGCGCCCTGATCGGAGGCTGACGTGTCAGCATCGATGTCCATGCCGCTCGGCGGCGTGCAGGTCGGCACCTACGGCGACTACCCCTCGGCCCAGCAGGCGGTGGACTTCCTGTCCGACGAGAAGTTCCCGGTCGAGAACGTGACGATCATCGGCAGCGACCTGCGGATGGTCGAGCGGGTGACCGGGCGGCTGAGCTGGGGCCGGGCCATCGCGGCCGGCGCCGCCAGCGGTGCGTGGTTCGGCCTCTTCGTGGGCCTGCTGCTGGGCATCTTCGCCGCCGACGGGACCAGCTGGTTGGGCTCTGTGCTCACCGGGCTGCTCATCGGCCTGGTGTTCGGCGCCGTCTTCGGCGCGGTGGGGTACGCGGCCTCGCAGGGCAAGCGCGACTTCACCAGCACCAGCCAGGTGGTCGCCAGCCGCTACGACGTGATGTCCGCGCCCCAGTTCGCCGAACAGGCCCGGGAACTGCTCGCCCGGCTGTCGTTGCGCGGCTGACCCAGGGGGACGGCGGCCGTTGCGGCCGGGCTCCCTCGGTCAGTAGCCGCCCCGCCGACGTCGCCCCCACCCGGGCCATGCTCGTTGACGCGCGGCCGCCTGTCGACGCTGCGGCCGATCGTGCCCGAGCCCACCACCCGGGCCCCCCGTGCGGTAGGGGTCCGGATCACCGGACGCCAGGCCCGGGGCCGTCTTCTGCCAGCTCAGCGCAGCGACGCGAAGGCGATCGCGGCGGCCGCGGCGACGCCGAGGGAGTCCACGCCGCTGCGCATCGGGATGCGCGCCCGCACCTGCGCGGCCTCTTGGGCCGCCGGGGTCAGCCCCGGGCCCTCCGCCCCGAGCAGGACGGCTGTCCGCCGGTGGGCCCGCGGGTCCACGTCGGACAGGTCGACGGCGTCCCCGGCGGGGGTGAGCGCCACGGTGCGGTAGCCGGCCCGGTGCAGCCGGTCGAGGTCGCCGGGCCAGTTCCCGAGCACCGCGATCGGCACCGTCAGCACGTGCCCCATCGAGACCCGCACCGAGCGCCGGTACAACGGGTCGGCGCAGGTCGCGTCCAGGAGCAGCCCGTCGACGCCCAGGGCCACCGCCGAGCGGGCGATCGAACCGATGTTCTCGTGGTCGTTGAGCCCCTCCAGCACCGCCAGGCGGCGCGGCGCCGCCGGGTCGGGACCGGCGAGCAGCGCGTCCAGGTCGGCGGGCGGGCACCGGTCGGCCGAGGCGAGCACCCCCCGGGTGAGCCGGAAGCCGATCACCTCCGACAGCACCCACCGGTCGGCCTCGTAGGCCGCCACGTCGGCGGGCAGGTCCAGGTCGGCGACCCGCCCGGGGATGCCGAAGACGGTGCGCACCCGGTACGGCGAGGCGAGCAGCCGCTCCACCGCCGGCACGCCCTCCACGATCACCGGACCCGTGCCGCGCTCGGTGCCGGGCCGCCGGTCCCCCAGGACCAGGTCGCGGAAGTCGGCGACCCGCTCGTCCGCGGGGTCGGTGATCACCTCAGGCAGGACGGACACGCCCGCGATCATGCCCGCCCGCCGTCCACCGACGATCAGGTGACCCGGTCAGGAGGGCACCTACCCACGGCCGGCCACCCGGTAGGTCACTCCACGACCAGGTGACCTGATTCCGGAGGGCCGGGCGCCCTCGGCGCGCGGGACGCGGCTGCAGCCCGCAGGATCGGGCCCGTGGTCACCCCGGGCGCGGCTGTCGTCGGCGGCGGGATCTCCGGCATCGCCTGCGCGCGGGCCCTGGCCGAGGCGGGGCTCGCCGTCCGGGTGCTCGAGCGCGGCCGCCGGCCCGGTGGCCGGATGGCCGGCCGCACCCTGCACGGCCGCGCGGTCGACCTCGGCGCCTCCTACCTCACCGTGCCCGACGGCTCCCCGTTCGCACCGGTGGTCGCGGACTGGGTGCGGCGAGGCCTGGCGCGCCCGTGGACCGACACCTTCGCCGTCGCCGGCCCCGACGGCGTCACCGGGACCACGACCGGCCCGGTCCGCTACGGCGCCGCCGGCGGGCTGCGGAGCCTGGTCGTGGACCTCGCCGAGGTTCTGGACGTCGTCCTGGAGCACACCGTCGAGGCGGTCCGGGTGGACGGCGACGGTCGCCCGACGGTGGACGGCGACGCGGTGGACGCCGTCGTCCTGGCCATGCCCGACCCCCAGGCACAGCGCCTGCTCGACCCGCAGGCACCCGGCGTCCCGGTGCTGGACCCGGACTCCTGGCGACCGGTCCTGGCGGTGGCGTTGGGCTTTCCGCAGCGGTCCTGGCCGGCGGACCTGCACGGCGCCTTCGTGCACGACTCACCCGTGCTGGACTGGCTGGCCGACGACGGCGACCGCCGCGGCGACGGCGCTCCCGTGCTGGTCGCGCACAGCACCGCCGCCTTCGCCGGCCAGCACCTGGCCGACCCCGAACGGGCCGTCCCCGCCCTCACCGCCGCGGTCCGCCGGCTGCTGGACCTCGACGCCGAGCCCGAGTGGACGCACGTGCACCGCTGGGCCTACGCCAGGCCCGGGAGCCCGCGGGAGCAGGAGTTCACCCTCACCGGCCGGGTGGGGGTCTGCGGCGACGGCTGGTCGGCCCCGCCTCGGGTGGAGAGCGCGTGGCGCTCGGGCACCGCGCTGGGCCGCCGGCTGGCCGCCACGCTCGCGCACTGAACGCCGGGGCACCCGCCTGACCCGCCGCACGCGCCGGCCCTCGACCGGCCGGCCTGAACTCATCTAGCGTTGAGTTCGGCATCCGTTGAGTTTCGGAGGCGGCATGGACGCCGCAGTCACCGTCACCGGCCTCGTCGTCGACCGCGGGCACCGCCGCGTGCTGCACGACCTGGCCTTCGTCGTGCCACCAGGCCAGGTCACCGGCCTGCTCGGGCCCAGCGGCAGCGGGAAGTCCACGCTGCTGCGGGCGCTGGTCGGCGTCCAGGTGGTCCGCTCCGGCGAGATCACCGTGCTGGGCCGGCCCGCCGGCTCCGCGTCGTTGCGCTCCCGGGTCGGCTACGTCACCCAGGCGCCCAGCGTCTACGCCGACCTCACCGTGCGGGAGAACGCCCGCTTCTTCGCCTCGCTGTACGGGGCGGGCTCGGCGGCGGCCGACCGGGCGGTCGCCGACGTCGGACTGGGCGACGCGGCCGGCCGGCTCGTCCGCGACCTGTCCAGCGGGCAGATGGGCCGGGCGTCGCTGGCCTGCGCGCTGCTCGCCCGCCCCGAGGTGCTCCTGCTGGACGAGCCGACCGTCGGCCTGGACCCGGTGCTGCGGGTCGAGCTGTGGGAGCAGTTCCACGCCCTGGCCGCGGCCGGGACGACGCTGCTGGTGTCCAGCCACGTGATGGACGAGGCCGGCCGCTGCGACCGGCTGCTGCTGCTCCGCGAGGGCCGGCTGCTCGCCGACTCCACCCCCGCCGCGCTGCGCGCCCGCACCGGCACCGACGACCTGGAGGAGGCCTTCCTCCGGGTGGTCCGCGAGCAGCAGGCGGAGCTGCCGGCATGACCGCCGCGCCGGCCGTCGTCCGCCCCGGCGGTCACTCGCATGCTGCGCCCGGCGCGACCACCCTGGCGGTCACCGGCCGGGTGCTCCGCCAGCTCCGGCACGACCCGCGCACCATCGCGCTGCTGCTCGTCGTGCCCAGCCTGCTGCTGGGCCTGATGGACGCGCTGTGGACCGAGCAGCCGCAGGTCTTCGACCGGGTCGGCCTGGTGATGCTGGCGATCTTCCCATTCGTGGTGATGTTCCTGGTGACGAGCATCGCGATGCTCCGGGAGCGCACCTCGGGCACCTTGGAGCGGCTGCTCACCACGCCACTCCCCCGTCCCGCGCTGCTGCTGGGCTACGGCGCCGGCTTCGGACTGGCCGCCGCGCTCCAGGCCGCGGTCACCACCGCCGTCGGGTTCGGGCTGCTCGGCCTGGAGACGGCCGGCCCGGTGGGCTGGGTGGTGGTGATCGCGATGGTCGACGCCGTCCTGGGCGTGGCCCTGGGGCTGCTGTGCAGCGCGTTCGCCCGCAGTGAGTTCCAGGCGGTGCAGTTCATGCCGGTGGTCGTGCTGCCGCAGGTCTTCCTCTGCGGCCTGCTGGTGCCACGGGAGCTGATGGCCGGCTGGCTGCAGGCCATCAGCGACGTGCTGCCGCTGACCTACGCCGTGGACGCCCTCCAGGAGGTGGGCAGCCACCCGGCGGCGACCGGCAGGATGGCGGTGGACCTGGCCGTCGTGGCCGGTGCCGCGCTGCTGGCCCTGGTGCTGGCGGCGGCCACCCTGCGCAGGAGGACCAGCTGAGCGAGCCCGTCGCCCGCCCGCGCCGGGCCCGCGGCACCGGACGCCGTCCGGGCAACCCCGACACCCGGGAGGGCGTGCTCGCCGCGGCCCGCGCCACCTTCGCCGCACGGGGCTACGACGGCGCCTCGATCCGGGTCATCGCGGCGGCCGCCGGGGTGGACCCGGCGCTGGTGCACCACTACTTCGGCAGCAAGGAGAAGCTGTTCCTGGCCGCCGTCGAGGCCCCGGCCGACCCGGACGAGCTGCTGCCCGCGGTGCTGGAGGGCGGCACGGCCGAGCTCGGCGCGAACGTCGTCCGGATGGTGCTCGGCGTCTGGGACGGGCCCGGCCGGGCAGCCGGGCTGGCACTGATCCGCTCCGCGGTCACCAACGAGTGGACGGCGCGGCTGCTGCGGGAGTTCATCGTCGGCCGGGTGCTGCGACGGGTGGTGGGCACGCTGGGGCTCCCGGCGGCCGAGGCCGAGGCCCGCGGTGCACTGGTCGCCTCGCAGGTGGCCGGGCTGGTCGTCAGCCGGTACGTGCTGCGGCTGGAACCGCTGGCCTCGGCGCCGGCAGAGGAGCTGGTGGCCGCGGTCGGGCCCACCCTGCAGCGGTACCTGACCGGTCCGGTCGTCCTGCCCGGTGGGGCGGCGCCCGCGCCCTAGGCGGCGCACTCGATGACCGGTCCAGATCTTCCGGTTCGCCGCCGACCCGCTGACCGACCCCGCCGTCCCAGCCACCCCCGCGGGAAGCTCGGCCGCGGTGTGCCGGGCTGTGCACAAGACCTACCGGACGGCGACGGAGTCGGTTCCCGCACTGGTCGACGTCACGCCGGCCATCCCGCGGGCGCGGGTCACCGTGGTCGTCGGGCCGTCGGGATCGGGCAAGTCCTCCCTCCTGCGCCGCGGACCGGGTGCTGTCGATGCGCGACGGCCACCTCACCGAGGGCCCGCCGACGTGCGGCACGGACTCTGGCGGCTCCCGCCCTGGACCCGCGCTCCGCTGCGGGGCCTTCGCCGGCCGGCCGCCGGACAAGGTGCAGACCAACGCCAACTTCCTTGGCCCGACACCCGGGTGCGCGACCGGGCCTCCAGGTACAGCAGCAGTCCGCCGATCGCGATCACCCCGACGAAGACGGCGAGCGCGGACAGGTACCCGCAGGTCCAGGTGATGCCCAGCTCCATGGCCGTCGAGCTCGCCGGGGTCGCGGTCGCGGGCCTCCTGCTGGGCGCGGTGCCGGCGGCCGGTGCGGTGGCGGCGGTCTACCGGCGGCTGGACGTCCACCTGCTGCGCCCGCCCACCCCGCTGCTCGACGTCCCCTGGGCGGCGGTGGCCGCGACGGTGGTGGTGACCGTCGCGGTGGCCGGCTGACCGCGCTCTACGCCCAGCGCGCCGCCGACCGCGCCGACCCGGCGTCCGTGCTCCGCGAGGACACCAGACCGCGTCCTACCTCACCGCGGGGGGACCTACCGCGCGGCCGGCCACCAGATAGGTGCCGCTGACCCCAGGTGACCTGGTCCCAGCGGGCGTCAGGAGCCGCGAGGCGCGCGGGCGAGCTGGCGGCTCTGCGCGACCAGCCGGCCGGTGGAGTCCCAGATCCGGTAGTCCTCGTCGATCCAGCCGCCGGCGATCTCGCTGGCCCGGGCCTCCACCAGGCACCAGCCCGGCGCCGGCAGCGCCCGGACCAGCACCTGCAGCTGCACCGTCGGCGCCCAGCCGAACTGGCCGAGCGCCCACGAGGTCGGCGGCAGCGCGTCGGCGAAGGTGACCAGCGCCAGCGGGTCGGGGTCCCGGCCGTCGGCGAAGCGCATCCAGGCCCGGATGACCGGCTCGTCGCCGGGCTGCCCCAGCGCCCAGCCGGCGGTCAGCGGGTCGATCCGGCTGTCCACCCTGAGCGTGAGCCCAGGGACGGTGACCCGGGCCGGGGCCAGGTGGGCGTTCTCGGCCATGGAGAAGCACTCCTCGACCGGCGAGGCGGCCGGCATCGGCGAGGAGAAGACCGGGGCCTCGCTGCCCAGCGTCGCGGTGGTCGCCTGCACGGTCACCGCCGGGCCGGTGGCGTCGGCGAGCACCACGGTGGAGTGGGCCAGGGTGCGCCCGGCCGGGCCGGGGGTGACCGTCAGCCGGGCGGGGCCTGCCGCGGCCGCCCGCAGGTAGCTGGCCGACAGCGCCACCGGGTGCGGGTGCGGCGACTCCAGCACCGCCGCCCG